>DASTML010000117.1:0-5134 GCA_035714175.1 Bryobacteraceae bacterium
CATCACCGCCAAGGCCCGTATCCGGTTTCGGGCGTTGGACGACCGTATCAACTCCGCTCAGTTTGAGCTGCATAACGCGATGACGCTGATCGGCGCCACCTACCTGGACGATTCCCGGGTGGACGCAGCGCGGAATGCGCAGGACTTTTCGTTCCGGCTGACGCTCGATCCGCCCATGGCGAAAGACTCGACAAGGGAAGTAGTGGTTCGGTACGAAGGAAAATTGACGGGACAAGAAGAGTCACCAGTCTATGGGATCAAGTTTGCGGCGCTACGGCCGGAGTATGGATTCCTGTTGTATCCGGCGCGTTGGTTTCCGGTGTCCGGCTACACGTCGGACCGGTACAAATCGGAATTCGTGATCACGGTGCCGGATGGGTACTCGGTAGTGAGCGGCGGGCTGGAATCGACACAGAAAGCATCCGGCAAGGTGACAACCACGTGCAGTTTCCACTCACCCGGCTTCGGCGGCAGCCTCGCGATCACGCAGGAGGCGCCGAAGAAAGCATCGTCGGGCGGGGTGAATTCGATCCTGTACTTCCGGGGTGAATCGGCCGCGGCGGCGGATTCGTGGGCAGAGGAGACGGGCAAGGTATTGGGGCTGTTGACCACCTACTTCGGCATCGCGCCGTCCTCGACGATCACGCTGGTAGAGACCGAAGACGGAGCTCCGAACGGCTACGCGTCGCCCGGCATGTTGTTCCTGTCCCCACGCGGAATCGGCAAGGAAGCGAATCCGAAGTTGCTGGCGAATCAATTGGCGCGCCACTGGTACGGATTACAGACCTCGCCGGCGAGCCGCAACCACTTGTGGATCACGAACGGCATGGCGCGCTACGCGGAACTGTTGCACACCGAACAGACGGCCGCGGCAGGAGCCGTGGAAACCGAAGTGCGCGAAACCTATGTGGAAGCGATGACGGTTGAGAATCCGCCGTTGATTCAGGCGTCGCGGCTGGAAGATTACTCGCCAGAATATTGGGCCACGACGGCGGCGAAGGGCGCGGCCGTGTTTCAGATGCTGCGTAATGTGCTGGGCGAGGACAATTTCAAGAAACTGATCAAGGAAATTCCGGAACGGTTCGCCAATAAAAGCATCAGCACGGACGATGTTTCGAAGCTGTCCTCGGAGTTGGCCGGCTACGACCTGGGCTTCTTCTTTTTGCAATGGATTGAATCGAGCGGCGCTCCGCAGTTCAAGCTGGAATATACGGTCTACCGGACGACGAAAGGATTCCGGATCATGGGCAAAATTCAGCAGGATCTGGACACGTTCCGCATGCCGGTGGACCTGAAAATCGAAACAGAAGGCAATCCGGAGTTTAAGCGTGTGGAGGTGGCCGGGCCGTCCTCCGAGTTCGTCGTGGAGACGTTCGGCAAGCCGAAGAAAGTGGAGATTGACCCGAATCTCCGCGTGCTGCGCATGTCAAATACGATGCGCGTTTCGGTGGCCATCCGGCGCGGGGAAATGTTCACCGAGATTGGGGAGTACGGCGAGGCGTTGAAAGAGTTTCAGAAAGCGCTGGAAGTGAGCCGTAACAGTTCACTGGCCCACTACCGGGTAGCCGACATTTTCTTCCTGCAGAATAACTACCAGGGCGCGGCGAACGAGTTCCGCGAGGCGCTCAACGGGGATATCGAGCCGAAATGGACGGAGGTGTGGTCCCACATCAACCTGGGCAAGATCTTCGACATTACCGGCCAGCGGGAACGAGCGGTGAACGAGTACAATTTGGCGGTACGCACGCGCGACAATACGCAGGGCGCGCAGGAAGAAGCAGCGAAGTATTTGAAGGAAGCGTACAAGCGGCAGCGGACGGCGAACTAACGCCGCCGCGCGGCCGGCAACGGAGGGGCCTAGTGCCCCTCGTTCTCCAGAAACCGTTCGGCCTCAATGGCCGCCATGCACCCGGCGCCTGACGCCGTAATCGCCTGCCGGTAGATCCGGTCCTGCACGTCGCCCGCGTGGAACACGCCCGGAATATTCGTCCGCGCGCCGCCCTGCGAGACGATGTAGCCGTCCTCATCAAGGATCACCTGTCCGTTCAGGAACTTCGTGTTGGGAATGTGCCCGATTGCCACGAAGAAGCCGTCCACCGGCCGGTCCTGCGTCTCACCCGTAACCAGATTCCGCAACCGCACACCGGTTACCGAACCCTGGCTGACGTCGTAGACATCCTCGACGACGGTATTGAGAATCATTTCAATCTTTGGATTTGCCTGCGCGCGGTCGAGCATGATCTTCGAGGCGCGGAACTGGTCGCGGCGATGCACCAACGTCACTCGTTTGCCGAATCGGGTGAGGAAATTGGCTTCCTCCATCGCCGAATCGCCGCCGCCGATCACCATGATTTCCTTCTCGCGATAAAAAAAGCCGTCGCAGGTGGCGCAGGAACTGACGCCCTTACCGATCAACTTCTGCTCATTCGGCAATCCCAGCCAGCGGGCCGAAGCGCCGGAGGCGATAATCAACGTCCGCGTCTCTTCCCAGACGCCGTCAATCTTCAACCGGAACGGCCGCTCGGTAAGAATCGCTTCGTCCACCGATCCGTGGCGGAACTCCGCCCCGAATTTTTGCGCCTGCAACTTCATGTTTTCCACGAGTTGCGGACCAAGGACCCCTTCCGGAAACCCGGGGAAATTTTCCACCTCGGAGGTGATGGAGAGCTGGCCGCCGGGTTCATGTCCCCCGATAACAAGCGGTTTCAGAGACGCCCGCGCCGTGTAAATGGCCGCGGTATTTCCCGCGCAGCCGGAGCCGATGATGATTACGTTGTGCATGTTCGTGAAGCGAAAAGTGGGGGTCAACGGCCCCTATGGCCGTCATCCCCACTGTATCATGCGGACTTTCGCGCTCCGGTTCTAGCGATTGCGCCGGATAAGGCCCAACGCGGTCAGGCCGGCGCCGAACAACGCCCAGGTTCCCGGCTCTGGAATGCCCGTAGCCGGTACGGTTCCCGTAATCTCGTCATTTCCGCAGGTGGCCGAGGCAAAATATACCGAAAAGCCGTTGGCGAGACTGGCCGCGCCCATCGGGTCCAGCGGCAGCAGAATGCTGGCAAGCAACTGCGTACTGACGCCGCCAACGGTGGTCACCGTATTGGTTCCGGCGGCGACCCATTGCGCGCCGTTGGCGCTCGCCCAGACTTGCGCATCCGGCCGGTAGCTGCCCGCCGGGCTGCCGAGAACCGAAGCAGCGGACTGCGTGCCGGTGATCTTGTAGAGACCGTTGGCGGACAGGCCGTCATGGGCACTCAGGATGTAGGCATAGGAACCGGCCGTGGTGTTCAGAAACAGATCGCCCACGCGCAGCATGGGGTTAAACCCGTTGATGGCGAAGGGCGAGAGGGCCGCACCGCCTCCGTAGTTGAAGCGGATGTCCACCTGGAGAGTGTTGCCGGTCATGCCAACGAGTTTCAGGTTGTCGATTTCGAAATAGGCGGGATCGCCGATGACGTCGTTGGGATTCTGGGAGTCCAGTTCGTCCTGGAATGTTACGGGAAGTGTGGGAAGCGCCCACGTGGCCGAGGCGGCCAGGAGAGCGAGCGCTAACGAAGGCAGGAGTCGCATGTGGGCAATTCTGCGCGGGACGTCCGCAAGCGCCAATGGGACGCAAGATTACCGGGTTGCATTACCCGGACGGGATAGCATTGACGGCAGGCAAGCAGGCGCCGCGCGGTCCTGGTACGTGCTAGGGCTTGCAAGCAAAAGAAAACAAACAGATGGCGGACGGACGAACCGGCGCCAATCTGGTACCTGCTAGGCCCAAAGACTTAGCAGGAGGTAAGTACCCCAGGCGGATACGTACGCAAACGCCGACATATAAATAAACTGGACGGCCGGCCACAGCCAGCCTCCCGTCTCGCGCCGTACGACGGCGATGGTGGAAAAACACTGCATGGCGAAGGCGAAGAACACCAGCAGGGCGGCGGCGCCGGCCGGCGTGAGGTCCTTGCGCAAGGCGTCTTGCAGGTTTACGGAGTCCTTGTCGGCATTCTCGATGCCATAGATGGTACCTAGCGTGCCGATGATCACTTCGCGAGCCGCAAGCGACGTTACCAGCCCCACGCCGATCTTCCAGTTAAAGCCCATGGGCCGGATAACAGGCTCAATAATGTGGCCTACTTGCCCGGCCACGCTCTCTTCCAGGGCCGGCGGTTGGCCATTTTTGTACGGCACGTGCGCCAGAATCCAAAGCACGGCCGAGACGGTGAGGATCACTGTGCCGGCTCGTTTCAGAAAGACAATCGCGCGGTCGTACAGCCGCAGCGCCAGAGAACGCAAATTGGGCATGCGATAAGGCGGCAGTTCGAGAACAAACACGCTCTGCTGGCGGCGCAAAACGGTGGAACGCAATAATTGGGCGGTACCGACCGCGGCCACGAAACCGAGCGCATACAAGCCCAACATGGCGACAGTCTGCGCGCCGAGCAGCGGGCCAAGCAGCGGACGATCCGGAATGAAGGCCGCAATCACCAGCAGATAGACGGGCAGGCGGGCCGAACAGGTCATGAAGGGGGCGATCAGGATCGTTGCCAAACGGTCACGCTTGTTCTCGATGGTCCGGGTGGAAAGAATCGCAGGGACCGCGCAGGCGTAGGCGGAAAGCAGCGGTATGAATGCCTTGCCTTGCAGACCGACGATGGACATTGTGCGGTCGGCAATCATTGCGGCGCGCGCCAGATAGCCGGAATCCTCCAGGATACCGATGAACAAAAAGAGCAACAGAATCTGTGGCAGGAAGATAACGACCGAGCCAACGCCGGCCCAAATGCCTTCCACCAACAGCCCACGCAACAGGCCTTCGGGCAGGGAAGCTCCCATCCATTCGCCCGACGCCCCGATCCATTCCGTCACCAGATCCATCAACGGCTTGGCGCCTGTAAAAATCGATTGGAATACGGCGATCACCACTGCCAGAAAGATCAGCGGCCCCCAGAGGCGATGCAGAAAAATGGCGTCCAGCCGGCGGGTCCACAACGGCGGCGCCGGGGCGCGATAGTCGCTCTGCTGCCCCACCTGGCCAGCCCAACGGCGGCATCCGGGCAGATCCTGCAGGACCGGCAGTTCCACTCGCTTCGCCTGCGTCGCGGGCCGCGCGATGCTGCCCTCCAGAAACTGCTGCACCTTCTCT
>DASTML010000118.1:0-94265 GCA_035714175.1 Bryobacteraceae bacterium
ATGCAGCGTGCACGAGCGGACAACCATACTGGATCGAGCATGCTTTGGGGCAAGGTAATCCCCGCACTGTTCTGATGCACGAATATCACGTCGTCGTTGATATCTCCCCAGTGCCCGTGAACTCACGATTCGAAGTGGAAATTCAGATGACCATGTGGAACGGATTAAATGAACAAGACCCCTGGCTGGCGTTTGTTGCGTTCGCGGACATCCCGGAATTTCGCGTGCAAGTTCTGTTTCCGGATAAGCGACCGTACAAGACACGAAAATTCGTCAAGTATCCGAACAAGCAGGATCAGGAGATCAGTGCAGAAGGCGAGTTCAAGCAGTTGGAAATTCCTCATCGCATCTACTGGGAGATCAAACCGGCGGTCAAGAATACGACTTACGAACTGCAATGGGAGTGGTGATAGCGCGAGCGAACAGCTAAATCCCTCCGGATTGTCCGCATGGATCATCCCAGCACAATTGGCGATTCACCCCGTCCACTACAATCAAAGATAGGTGTAGTAGAGATCCAATGTGGCGTGACGCGGAACTGATTGAACTAGTCGACGGGGCAGTATCCGAAGCAATGGCGAAGGGGGGCGATGCGATTGCCTGCCGGCCGGGATGCTCGCATTGTTGTGTGGGCCCCTTTGCCGTGACGGAGAGAGATTTGGTGCGGCTGCGGACCGGGGCGGAGACGTTGCCCACGGAAGAACGTGAGCGGTTGGCGCAACGTTGCGCGGAGTCCCGCGAGGCGATGCGGGAGGGGTTTCCGGGTGAGTGGGCGACGGGGATGATCGAGAGCCAACAGGCTGCCGACATTTTTGATTCGCAGCATCCCTGGCTTCCCTGCCCGATATTGGACCTGGAGACCAACCGGTGCGCATTACACGCTTGGCGGCCGGTGGCGTGCCGGCTGCATGGGCCGGCGTTGCGAATTGATGGTTTTGTGTTGCAGCATTGCCGGTTGAATTATTCCGGGCTTACTGCCGACGAGATTGATCGGCTACGGGTGGGGTTTGCCACCCCGGAAACCGAAGCGAGCCCGCTGACTTATATTGCTTGGGCTGTACCGGGAAATTCTAATGGCCGCTAGCGACATGATGAGAGACGAGAAGTGTTCGTCTGATGACGTAACCGGCACCCGATAGTTGCAAAAGGCTAACCGATTGCTTCGTTTACCGCGTCAAATGCAGTGGCTCCAGCCTGCGAGAACTTCCGATTCCGTACCAAAAATAAGACGCCGCTTCGGAAGCGTCTTGACAAGCCCATAATGGCACGCCCCATCTATCTTTCTTGGCGCCTAAAGGCATTCCATAACGTTGCGCCAAATTATTCTCGATAGCATCCCCTATCATCGGTTTTATCGTCCGCTTTCTGTCCACAAAGCTGTAGGTGAGGATTACAGGATCTCCAGCTTTATTACAAACGAATACGTCTACGCTCTGCTCCTTGTAGTGCCACGCTACTTCCACAATCCCAATCGAGAAATCGTCACGACTGCTATAGAGGGTCGAAGACGCCCCTTCATCCAGGGCCAAAACGCTGAGCATACATTCCGGGCCGGCGGGGGCACACAAGACTTCGATGGAACGGCCGCCATACCTATCTGGAGCCAGGGCAATACGACGCGGCACACCGCAAGAAGCGGCAAGCACAAATAGCACTACGATTCCAGCACTCGCTTTCACTACGTTGCCGTAAAGTACCTGCATTTCACTTCGGTTTGCTTCTTTCCTGTCTAACTAGATAAGTAAGTGCAGTGATCAATGGAGCAACGGCAATATCAATATAATCCCGTCACGGGGCAGTAGCCGCGCGAACGAGGGACTCTATGTTCCAGGAGGCGGGTTCGAGCACCTCCAGATTCCGGGTTCGTTCGTAAAGCTTGCGGACGTCGTCCGCGGGGAGGCGGCGGCCGCCGCCGTCGAGCAGGCCGGCGAGGACGATGCGGCGGGCCTGGGATTGGGCGGTGATGTCGGGCAAGTCCGTGTGCTCCAGCAGGCCGGGGATGAAGTTTGCAAAGGCGTGGCCGTAGTTTTCCGTCTCCACCACGCTGCGGAAGGACGACAGGCCGCCCGATATGTAGAGCCTGTTGATGGCCGGCGTAAGCGCCGAGGCACATTGCGCCGGAACGGACACTTTCCCCTGGGCGGCGACGAAGACAGGCCGGTTCTGCAAGGCCGGATGCGCCTTGGCGGCGCGCACCACCGAGAGAATATCGCTGACCCGCTGGCCCAACATCGGTTTGCCTAGTATCAGGCTTGCCCAGGCGTAAGCCTCCTCTTCATTGTGGCTGCGCGCGTGGCGCGGATTTCCCGGTCCCATCTCCGGCATCAAGTCACCAAGCCCGCGCAGGTCCGGAACACAGACCGCAAACCCCTGGAGCGCGAGGCTCTGATAGAGTTCATCCTCGTGCCAGTCGGTGTTGCGTCCAGAGGGGTCCAGGATGATGAACAACGTGCGGGGCGCGCGGGCGGGACGGGGCAGAAACAGCCAAGCGGGGAGCGAGACGTGCGGCGCACTGGGAATGTCGAGCGCCTCGATCTCCACGCCGCGGCTGAGGGTACGGCGCAGCGTCTGGTAGGTTTGGGCCGGGGGACGGTCAAGGCGAAGCAATCGTTCCAGCGGCACGGGAGACGTGCGGCCGAGACGCCGCTTGTTCATCAAATACGGCGTAAGGCTGTTGAGACTTCGCACGGCGCTGCCGGATTCAGTACAGAGCAGCGATTCCTCAGTTTCGGGTTGCGTTCGAGGCTCTTCGGCGACCGGCTTGGCATCGGGGCGGAACCAGCGGATGAACCAGTTGTAGATCTGAAGCCGGGAGTCGTAGGCAAGCGAATGCGGCAGCGGGGTGGAGGCCCAGGCGATATGTTCCGGTTTGCCCAGCACGCCATAGAAATTTTTCAGTTTCTGAAACTCCTCCCACCCGCTGGCGATGTACTGCGGGGAGTAGGTGCCGAAGTAGTCCTTGTCGCTGACGCTGATGAGCAGCGGCTTGGGGGCAAAGGGATAGAGGAGGTCCCAGCGGTCAAAGTTGTTGGGGCCGGAGTCGAGGAAGTTCTGTTCGGCGTCGTCGGTAGAGCCGGGAGAATTGAAACCGGCACAGGCGAAGTTTTCGTTGATGGCGCTGGAGAGGGCGGCAACGGCTACGCGGTCGTCCAGAGCGACGAGCATCATGCTGTTGGTGGCGCCGCCGGATTGGCCGGTTGTTCCGATGCGGGTGCGATCGACAAAGGGGAGCGAGACGAGGTAGTCGATGGCGCGAACGGCGTCCCAGGCCTGGAGGCGAGTGGCGGTATCGCCGGTGAGGAGCATTTGGCGGCCACCGGTGGAGTGTTCGTCATCGACGGAGCCTACGCGGGTACGCTTTCCGGAGGCGTCGGGATAATAAATGCGTTCGCCCTGGCCCATGGGGTCGAAACCGAAGGCGACAAAACCGAGACGGGCGAGGCCCTGGCAGAGCCGCTGATAGGATGGATATGCCTTGCCCTGCGGCGCGTGCCCCATCTGCACCAGAACGGCGGGCATGGGGCGCCGGCCACGGAGGGGCACGTAGAGATTACCGGTGACATAGAAACCCGCACGGGATTCGAAGACGACCTTATCGAGCCGGTAATCGGTACGGTCCACGGTTCCGGTGACGCGAGCATTCAGCGGGTTGCGCTCCGGCTGGCCACCGATGAGAGACCAGAATTTCTGACGCGCCCAGCGGCGGCGTTCGGCGGCGGCTTCCGGCGTGGTGACTTTGGCTAGATCGTCATTCCGCCGTTTGTAGGCGGCAAGCGCGAGTTCCCGCAAGTAGGCGGGTAGGCAGTGAGCGTATTGACGATACGACACACCCGGGTAAGGCGGCGCTTCCTGCCAACCTTGTAGATGATGCGAGGCGATGGAGGCGGCGCTTCCCAGGCGAAGCCATTGGCGGCGATTCATCGGGTCTATTGAGTATGCCAAGAATAAGAAGGCAATGGTTACCATACGGAATCTGGGGGATGGCGACGTGGCGGGGTGCATGCGGCTGAAGGAAGCAGCCGCATGGAACCAGACCGAGGCCGATTGGCGGGCGCTGCTTGCAGTGGAGGCGGCGGGGTGTTTTGGAGCGGAGGTAGATGGCGTGCTGGCGGCGTCGGCCACGGCGGTGACGCACGAGGGGATTGGCTGGGTGGGCATGGTGCTGACGGACCCGGCGTATCGCGGACAGGGACTGGCGACGGCGTTGCTGCGGCAGTGCCTGGAGTACCTGGACGCACGGGTGGAGACGGTGAAACTGGACGCTTCGGCGGAGGGCGAACCGCTGTATTGGAAGGCCGGGTTTACGGCGGAACAACCCATTGAACGCTGGTTTGGCAGCGTGGAGACTGGGGCGGCGGTAGCGGGCCGTTATTCCGGACCGCTGCGGCATGCGGCGATTCCGATAGAGACCGTGGCCGAGTGCGACGGGGCGTGGGCAGCAGGGCGACCGGGCAGCAGCGCCTGGTATTTTGGGCCATGCTATGGCACGTCCGACGAAGCCGTGGAGCAGGTGGCGCGTCATTTATTGGCTGGGCGAGGGCGGGCGGCGTGGGACCTATTTCCGGCGCATCCGGCGGCGGAGATCGCACGGCGGCTCGGCTTTGCGCCGGCCCGCCGGCTGTTGCGGATGGTACGAGGGAAGGCTGTTCCGACGCCCACGGACGTCTATGCCATTGCCGGGTTTGAGTGGGGGTAGCGTGATAGAATTCCCCCAACCAAAATGTCTGATTCCACCCTTCGCAGAGACCTTGTCAAGTCAGCCGCCGCGGCATTTACGACCAATCTATTCACCGGACGGGTGTTTGGAGCCAACGATACGCTGCAGACCGCCTTCATAGGCATGGGCCGCATGGGCCTGGGGAACATGAATGCGGCAATGAAGCAAGACAAGCTGCGCGTGAGCGCGGTTTGCGATGTGTACCAGCCGGCGCTTGACAACGCGGTTGACAAGACGAAGGCGCAGGACGGCGGGGCGGCGCGGGCAGTGAAGGACTTCCGGGAGATTCTGGCGGATAAGTCGATTGACGCCGTTTGCATTTCGACTCCGGACCACTGGCACGCCTATATGGCGGTGGAGGCGTGCAAGGCCGGCAAAGACGTGTACGTGGAAAAGCCGATCAGCGTGACCATCGACGAAGGCAAAAAGATGGTGCAGGCGGCGCGGAAGTACAACCGCGTGGTGCAGGCGGGGACGATGCAGCGTTCGGCCAAGCATTTCATGGAAGCCTGCGAACTGGTGCGGCAGGGCCGGGTGGGCGACGTGACGATGGTGAAGACGTGGAACTACGGCAACGGAAAGGTGGAAGGCATTGGGAATCCGCCGAATGGAAAGCCGCCCGCCGATCTGGACTGGGATATGTGGCTGGGGCCGGCGCCGAAACAGGAGTTCAACCCGAACCGCTGGGGCGTGGACCCGAAGGCGTTTTCGCACTTCCGCTGGTTCTGGGATTTCGCGGGCGGCATGATGACCGATTGGGGCGTGCACGTGTTGGACATTGCGCGGATGGGCATGGGTGAGCCGATGCCGAAAGCCGTGTCGGCACTGGGCCAGAAGTTTTTGATCAAGGACAACCGCGATACGCCGGACACGCTGTCGGCCATTTATGAGTTCCCGACGTGCCTGGCGCAGTATGAAAACCGCATGTTCAATGGGAATTCGATGTTCAAGCAGGGCTACGGCACGATGTTCCATGGGACGAAGGGAACGCTGTTTGTGGACCGTTCGTTGTACCGGATTCACCCGGAGCCGGGGTCGCCATCGGAGACGCCGGAGGTGGTGGAGGTGAAGTCGTCGGACAACTCCAATGTGCGGCACTGGGCGAACTTCCTGGAGTGCATCCGCACGCGGCAACGCCCCAATTCCGATATTGAAATCTGCTATAAATCCACCGTGACCTGCCTGCTGGCGAATATTTCCATCCTCTCCAAACAGCGCGTGGATTGGGACGCGGCGAACGACCGGATTGCGCAGCCGGAGCTACGCAAGTACATGAGCCGGCCGGAACGCGCGCCCTGGAAGATTTCGGTGTAACCATGCGGCCGCTCCTGGTGCTGGGCTTAGGTTTGTCGGCGATCGCGGGCGACTGGCCGCGGTTCCGGGGGCCGAACGGCGTGGGCGTGGCGGACGGCGCGGCATTGCCCGCCGAACTGGGAGCGGATAAGAGCCCGCTTTGGAAGACTGTGGTTCCGCATGGGAAGTCGTCACCGGTGGTGACGGCTTCCCGCATCTATTTGACAGGTCACGAAAACGGACGGCTGTTCACATTCGCGCTGGACCGGAAGAGCGGGAAGCTGCTTTGGAAACGGGAGGCGCCGGGGGCGCGCGACGAGAAGCGGCATACGTTGAACGACCCGGCTGCGCCGAGCCCGGTGAGCGACGGCGAGAACGTGTACGTATTTTTTGCCGGATTTGGCCTGCTGTCGTATACGGGCGACGGGACGGAGCGGTGGCGTCTGGCGATGGGACCGTTCACGAATTTCCATGGAATGGGTGCGTCGCCGGTGTGGGCGAATGGGCGCGTCTATATGGTCTGCGATCAGGATCAGGGGGCGTTCCTATTGGCGGTGGACGCGGCAACGGGCAAGCCTGCGTGGCGCGTGGAGCGGCCGGACATGGTGCATAGCTTTTCGACCCCGGTCGTTTATAAGGACCAGATCATTGTGCCGGGCTCCTATCAAATGTCGAGCTATGACCTGGCGACGGGGCGCGAGGTGTGGAAGGTGCGCGGGCTGACGTACCAGGTGAAGTCCGTGCCGGTGATCGTGGGAGACCGGCTGTATTTCAATGGCTGGGCGCCGGGCGGCGAACCGTCGGAACGGCTGGAGTTGCCGGACTTTGACGTGGTTGTGAAGAAGTATGACGCGGACGGCGACGGAAAGTTGTCAAAAGCCGAAATGCCGAAGGAGTGGATGCCGGGCAACTGGGATATGCAGGACCTGGACAAGGACGGGCTGTATAACGCGAAGGATTGGCAGTGCTACAGGATGCGGCGGACGTCGACGAATGCGGCGATGGCGGTGAAGCTGGACGGCAAGGGCGACGTGACGGATACGCATGTGGTGTGGCGGTACCAGAAGTCGCTGCCGGATGTGCCGGGTGTGCTGCTGTACCGGAATGTGTTGTACATGGTGCGGAACGGGGGCATTGTGCAGACGCTGGCTCCGGAGACCGGGGAGTTGCAGAAGCAGGGGCGGCTGACGGGAGCGTTGGACGAATATTATGCGTCGCCGGTCGCGGGAGACGGGAAGGTCTACATGATCAGCCGGAACGGGCGGGTTTCGGTGCTGGAAGCCGGGGCCAATTGGGGCGTGCGTTCTTCGGGCGATTTTGGGGAGGAAGTGTTCGCGACACCGGCGATCGCGGACGGCCACATTTGGATACGGACGGCAACGGCGCTCTACGATTTTGCCGTGCATTAACGTTATACAATGCTTGCAGCGTGCCGAAAACCTGCTTCCTCTTCGTGTGCCTGGCTGCACTGGCCAGCGGGCAGTCTTTTGATTCCACGGTAGGCCCCCTGTTCAAGGCCAAGTGCGTGGCGTGCCATGGCGCGGGGGCTCCGCAAGCCAAGCTGGACCTGCGTACGGAAGAGGCGGCGCTGAAAGGCGGCGCATCGGGACCATCGATTGTGCCGGGCGCGGCGGCCAAGAGCCTGCTGCTCGACAAGGTGGTGACCGGGCAGATGCCCCCCGGCCAGAAATTGACAGAAGCGGAGACGAACGCGATTCGTGCGTGGGTGGACAAGATGCCCGCGGCGGCTCCGGCGATGGCGGTCTCCGAGCACGAAGTGCGCGGCATTCTGCAGGCCCGTTGCGTGGTGTGTCACGGGTCGGGCGATAAGAAGGGCGGGCTGGATTTGCGTACGATGGCGAGCCGGCTGAAGGGCGGCAAATCAGGACCGGCGCTGGTGCCGGGTAAGCCCGAAGCGAGCCTGCTTTACAAGAAGATTGTGGATGGGCAAATGCCGCCGGAAAAGCCCGCGAAGGCGCTGGCGGTGGAATTGCCGACCGAGGCGGAGACGGAGAAGATCCGGGCGTGGATTGCGGCGGGTGCGCCGGGTCCGGAAACAGTGGCCAAGGTTCCCGCGATTTCGGAAAAGGATAAGCAGTTCTGGTCGTTCCAGCCTCCCGTGCGGCCGGCGGCGCCAGCGGTGAAGGATAAGGCTTCCGTGAAGAACGCGATTGACCAGTTTGTATTGGCCAGGCTGGAAGGCAAGGGTATGCGGTACTCCCCGGAGGCGGACCGGCTGACGCTACTGCGGCGGGCGACGCTGGACCTGACGGGGTTGCCGCCGACGCCGGCCGAGATTGCGGCGTTCACGGCGGATCAATCCGCGGATGCGTATGATAAATTAATTGACCGTCTGCTGGCTTCGCCCCGCTATGGCGAACGGTGGGGGCAACATTGGCTGGACCTGGCGGGATATTCGGATTCCGAAGGTTTTGGGCAGGATGACGGCGTGCGGCGCTTTGCGTGGCGGTATCGCGACTATGTGATTCGTTCGTTGAACGCGGACAAGCCGTATTCGCAGTTCTTGACGGAACAGTTGGCCGGAGACGAGATGTCCGACGACTGGAAGAAGGCGAACGGCGTGGCGAGCCAGGAGGTCCTGGATCGTTTGGCGGCGACGGGGTTCCTGCGGACGACGCCCGACCCGACGAATTCGGCCGAGCGCGGCTTGTTGTCGGAACGCATGAATATTGTGGCGGATGAATTGGAAGTGCTGACCTCTTCCGTTATGGGTTTGACGGTGGGCTGCGCGCGCTGCCACAACCATAAGTACGACCCGATTCCGCAGCGCGACCACTACCGGCTGAGCGCTATTCTGCAGGGGGCCTATGACCCCTACGAATGGCGGACGCCCAACAAACGGGAGCTGAATCTGGCGCTGGAGAGCGAGCGCAAAGAGGCCGATGCGCATAATGCGCCGATCCAGGCCGATATCAAGAAGCTACAAGCGCAGTTGGAAAAGGCGGCCACGCCGTTCCGCACAATGCTGTTGGAAGAGCGTCTGAAGACTCTGCCGGAGGGCGTGCGCGAGGACCTGCGCGTGCCGGCCGATCAACGGACCGAGGCGCAGAAGTACCTGGCGGAGAAGTTCAAGTCGACAGTGACGATATCCGACCGTGAGTTGGAACGAAAGTATCCGGAGTTTGCGTCGCAAGCGCAGCCGGTGCAACGGGAATTGCAGGCGCTGCGCGGCAAGTTGAAGCCGAAACCGCATGTGCGAGTGTTGACCGACAACACCGAGCCTTCGCAACATTACTTGTTGCGGCGGGGCGAGCCGGCAAGCTTTGGCGAAGTGGTGGAGGCGGGCGTGCCGACTGTGTTGGCCAATGCGGCGTTGAAACCCTATGCGCCCGCGCCGCAGTTTGCGGGAACGACTGGCCGGCGGCTGGGCCTGGCGCAATGGCTGACGCAGCCGAACCATCCCTTGACGGCGCGCGTGGCGGTGAACCAGATGTGGATGCGGCATTTCGGACGCGGGATCGTACCGACGGTGGCCAACTTCGGGCGGTCCGGGATCGCGCCTTCGCATCCGGAGTTGCTCGACTGGCTGGCGACCGAGTTTGTGGCGAAGGGTTGGAGCATGAAGCAGATGCACCGGCTGATGATGACGTCGCAGGCGTACCGCCAGAGTTCGAAGGTGGACCAAGCCCTGCTGTCGGCGGACCCGGAAAACGCGCTGCTAACACGCATGCCGCTGCGCCGTATGGACGCGGAGACGCTCTATGACAGCATGATCACGGCGTCCGGGCGGCTGAACGCAAAATCGTTCGGGCCTCCGACGGACGTGGACATACGGCCGGATAAAGAAGTGACCGTGAAGGCGGACAAAGAAGGATTCCGGCGCAGCATCTACGTGCTGCACCGCAGACAGACACCGGTTTCGCTGATGGATGCGTTTGACCAGCCCGCGATGACGCCGAACTGTACGGAGCGGCGGCGGAGCAACGTGGCCACGCAGGCGCTGCACATGTTCAACGGTTCGATGACGTGGGAGCTGGCGCGCTACATGGCGGGCCGCGTGATTGACGATGCCGACGGAGATCGCGCGCGGCAAGTGGAGTTGGTCTATCTGCGCGCATTGTCACGCAAACCGACCGAGGCCGAAGTGAAGACCGGCATGGAAGCGATCGCCTCGTTCCGCGAAGCATGGCCGGCGCGGCTGGCCTCCGACAACGGAGCCGAGCCCCGGGCGGGCACGGCAAGCTGGCTGGCGGTGGCAAACTTCTGTCACGCGATTTTGAACTCGGCTGAATTCAGCTTTATTGACTAGTAGGGTACCCATGGCGAAATCAACCAGACGTGATTTTTTCTCTTCGGTAGCGAACGGCCTGCACGGGGCCGCGCTGGCAAGCCTGCTTGGCAGGGACCTGTATGCGAATGGCGGCGTCTTCGATCTGACGCCGAAACACTCGCATTTTGAGCCGAAGGCGAAGGCGGTCATTCAACTGTTCATGAATGGCGGGCCGAGCCAGGTGGACCTGTTCGATCCGAAGCCGACGCTGAACAAGCTCGCTGGATCCGCGCCGAGCAAAGAACTGAGCTTTGCCATTTCGAATGGCGACGCGCCGGGCGTGCTGATGCCGTCGCCGTTCGAATTCAAGAAGCATGGCAAGAGCGGGATGGATATCTCGAGCGCGCTGCCGCATCTGGCGACCTGCGCGGACGATATTGCTGTGATTCGGTCCATGTATGGGGAACACGCCAATCACGAACCGGCACTGTTTCTCATGCATAGCGGACGCACAATTGCGAGCCGTCCCGCGATTGGCGCTTGGGTGTCGTATGGCTTAGGCACGGAGAACCGGAACCTGCCGGCCTACGTGGTGTTGGACGATCCGAAGGGTCTGCCGATCAACGGTATTTCCAACTGGCAATCGGCTTGGCTGCCCCCCATCTATCAGGGCACGCGGTTCCGTACGGAAGGCCCGCCCGTGCTGAACCTGGACCCGCGGCCGGAGATTCCGACGCCGCTTGTAGAGGCCGAACGAAACCTGCTGCGCAAACTGGATGCGGCCCATTTAGCGACGCGGCCCTATCAACCGGAACTGGATGCGCGTATTTCGAGCTACGAACTGGCGGCGCGTATGCAGATGGCGGCTTCGGACGCCTTGGACGTGAATAAGGAGTCCGAGGCCACGCGCGAGGCTTATGGGCTGAACGATCCGGCAACGGCGTCGTACGGAAAGCGCTGCCTGATGGCCCGCCGCCTGGTGGAGCGGGGCGTACGGTTTGTGCAGCTCTATATCGAAAGTCAGATTTTCGATTCGCACGGAGATCTGAAAGCGAGCCTGAACTACGCCTGCGGCAAGACGGATAAGCCCGCGGCTGCGCTGTTGAAGGATTTGAAACAGCGTGGACTGCTGGACTCAACGTTGGTGGTCTGGGGCGGCGAGTTTGGCCGGTTGCCGATGTCACAGGGCGGGTTGGGCAGTAAAGCGGGCCGTGACCACGGGCCGAACGGATTCAGCGTTTGGATGGCGGGCGGCGGCGTGAAGGGCGGGACCGTCTACGGTGCGACCGACGATATCGGCTTTAAGTCGGTGGAGAATCGCGTGAGCGTTCACGACTTCCACGCGACCATCCTGAACCAGTTGGGCTTGCGGCATCGCGACCTGGTCTTTGAACGCCACGGTTTGAAAGAG
Organism: Bryobacteraceae bacterium; assembly: GCA_035714175.1. Classification (GTDB taxonomy): domain Bacteria; phylum Acidobacteriota; class Terriglobia; order Bryobacterales; family Bryobacteraceae. The sequence goes on from DASTML010000118.1 coordinate 11,653, forward strand.
CGGTTGACCGATCAGTTCCCGGCACGTGTGGTGACCGAGGTTCTGGCGTAGCTCGTTAGATTGTCGATGTGCGCTGGCCCGAGGCGTAGTCCTTCTTCACGGCCAGCGAAAAGATCGGATCAATGGACGCACCATCTTCGAGTGCGGCGGCCAGATATTCGCCGATCACCGGACCGTGTTTGTAGCCATGGCCGGAACCACCGCCGAGCAACCAGACGCGCGGGTTGTCCGGATGGCGATCGATCAGATAGTCGCCTGTCGCCGTATTCTCGTACTGGCAGACTTCGGCCTGGAGCAGCGGCGCATTGGCCAACAGCGGGAAGCGCTGCGCGAGGTACAGGCGGGCCGCCTCCACAAAGGCCGTGGAGACAGAGCGCGTCTGCGTGTCGGGATCAACTTCCGGTCCGTGCACATCGAACGCCAGTTTGAAGCCGCGCTCTTCGATATCCGGAATGCCGTAGATGCTGGCTGTCGAATCGATCCAGCAGGGCATATGCGGCGGACGCCACTGCGGATCGGCGGGAGGCGTTCCAAAGTAGAGAACTTCCTGCCGGGTGGCGCGGATGCGGCCGGCCAGAAGTTCAGGAAATAGTTTGGGCAGCCAGGGGCCACAGGCGTAGATCGTAATACCGGCCTCCGGCAGGGCCTCGGGGGCCCTGGCCTGGAGATAGGTCAACCCTTCCCGTACGGATTGCCGGACGACGGCCTGTACGCCGCGACGCGCCAACAGCGCCGCCGCGTCCGGTTCCCAGATTCCGACAGCGCCTTCCGGCGCGGACAGGAAGGGAAAGCGTTCCCACGAGGTAAGAACCTCATGCGGTATGCGGTTCCGCTGCAATGTCGAAAGCGTCGCCTGGGTCGCCGCGTCCTCCGGACGGCAGAGCCAGAGACAGCCGGTGGGTTGCAGCAACGAGGGATCGACCGCCGCATAAAACGAACGATACAGCGATAGCGCCCGCCAGGACCACTGCGTATAAATTTCCCGATCGCCGTAGCCCATACGCAAGATGCGCGATTCCCCGCCCGACGATGCGCGGGCGTTGGCCGGACCGTATTGATCAATCAGCGCCACACGGCGGCCGAGGCGGTGCAGCGTTCTGGCCAACCAAGCGCCAAAGACGCCGGCCCCCACGACGGCGTAGTCAAAAACAGGCATCCGGCTATTGTTGCGCAGAGTTGGATAAGATTGCCGGATGCGATTCCGATTGGCAGGCGTGTGGATAGCCGCGTTGGGCCTGGCTGCGGCCCAGGATTTCCAATTGCAGGACGGCGACCGTGTGGTCTTCTTCGGGGACAGCATCACCGACCAGCGGCTCTACACAACATTTACCGAGACATTCGCGGTGACGCGGTTTCCCAAACGGAACATCACCTTCATCCATTCTGGATGGGGCGGCGACCGCGTAACAGGCGGCGCGGGCGGCGGCATTGACGAACGTTTAACGCGCGACGTGCTGGCCTACAAGCCGAGCGTGGTAACGATCATGCTGGGCATGAACGACGGGCGCGTCCGGCCGTTCAACGATCAGATCTTCGACAAGTATTCCAGCGGCTACAAGAACATCATCAAGCAGCTGAAAGAGAGCGGCGGTATCCGCATTACCGCGATACAGCCGTCGCCCTACGACGATGTGACCCGTGCGCCCGGCTTTCCGGGCGGCTACAACGGCGTCTTGTTGCGATACGCCGATTTCGTGAAGGACCTCGGGGCGAAGGAGAATCTAACCGTTGCGGACCTGAACCGCCCTGTAACCGCCATGCTTGCCAAGGCCAAGGCAGCCGACGCGACGAACGCGACGAAGATCATTCCCGATCGTGTCCACCCCGGTCCGGCAGGTCACCTGATCATGGCCGAAGGCCTGCTGAAGGCCTGGAACGCACCCGCGACCGTAAGCGCCGTCACCATTGACGCCAAGGCACGGCGCGTGACGAAGTATGAAAATGCCGCCGTGGTAAACGCCGGGTTCGGAGCGGGCGTTGCCTGGACGCAGACCGACGACGCGCTGCCCATGCCGATCGACATGACCGACGAAGTGATGGCGCTTGCGGTACATTCCTCCGGCTTTGTCGATGCCCTTAACCGGCAGATCGTCAAGGTGGATGGCCTTGCGGCCGGACCATACACGCTGCGGATTGATGGGTCAGAGATCACCACCAGGTCGGCGGCCGAGTGGGCGGCGGGGGTTAACATTGCGCTGCTGCGCACACCCATGTGGGAGCAGGCGACGCGTGTGCACGCGCTGACCATCAAGCATACCGGCGTTCATCAGGCACGGTGGCGCACACTGCAAGTTCCGCTGCAAAACGATGTGAAAGACACCATGGCAGAAGCCTTGGCGGCACTCGACAAGGTGGAAGCGGAATTGGTCGCCCGGCAGCGTGAACTGGCGCAGCCCACGCCGCATCGTTTCGAACTGGTCCCCGGCGGCAGTGCGTTCCAGTCCGTATTCAACGGCTCGGATTTGAGCGGCTGGCACATTAGCCAAGAGAATCATCACGGCAAAACGAATGCCTGGACTGTCGACCAGCGCGCAATCACTGGCACGCAGGACCGCCCCGGCCATGGCGGAATCTTGCTGACCGACAAGAAGTATAAAAACTTCGAGATCAGCCTGGAAATCAATCCGGACTATGGCTGCGACAGCGGCTTATTCTTGCGGGCCACCGAAAAGGGTGAGGCTTATCAGGTGCTGCTCGACTACCTGGACGGCGGCGCGGTGGGCGGCGTGTATGGGGAGCGGTTGAAAGACGTGCAAACCTACCTGCCCGTTTGGCAGGAGTGGTACAAGCGGGGCAACTGGAACCACTTGCGCGCCCGCATCGAAGGCGACACGCCGCATATTCAGGTGTGGTTGAACGGCATCAAAATCACCGACTGGAAGGACACGGCGAATCATCTGCCCGGCGGCGCGACGGATGGCATGGTGGCCGTGCAGGTGCATGCCGGAAACCGCTGGGTTCCGGGCGGCAAGCACCGCTTCCGCAATATCGCCATCCGCGAACTGCCCTAGCGCGTAGGGCGTCCTATGAGCGTCGGCAGACGAAAGGGGACGCCCTCCACCTGCAAGTCCAACGCCTGCCATTCGTAACCGTCGCCCGGACACTCATTCGCCATGGCCTGCATCTCGCCGGCCGTATACGTGCGGCAGTGTGAAACAAAACCGTCCCAGGCGATGACGAAGGGGAGAATCGGAATCACGTAGGTGAAGACGATCTGCCCCACGGTCAGACCCTTCACGCGTGGCGTGAGCAGCAGGACCAGGAGCGGGATGAGCAGCGAGGAGGCGATCGCCGCTGGCGTGCGGCTAGTGGCTTCAAAGATGCACAGCGATTGACGGCTCGACGCGGCGCCGCGCAGGATCTGTTTGGCCGCGGGCGGATCAAAGTGATGAAACGCCGCAAACATCGTGCGGACGCCAATACGATCCGCCGGCACATGCAGCGCATCCAGGGCTTCCACATTCTCGCGAGGGTGGAGGTCGGTCAGTTGAAACCGAACGCCGGGCAGTTCCTTTTGGACATACGGAACGGGTCCTCCCGCACCGGAGCAGAGGTCAATGACCGTATGGACACCCTGGACCTCCAGAGACTCGGCAATAATCCGAGCCCAGTGTCCATGCGACGGAAGCAGCGCATAGGTGGCCGCCAGATAACGAGTCATCGCCTCATGCAGCGGGCGTGGAAACCAGGCGAGATCGCCGAATTCGAAAAGCGAAAGTCGTCCTAGCCCCACCACGTTTCGCCTGGCGCCAGATGGCGGCGGGCAACGTCGGGGTTCAATTCAATACCGAGACCGGGTTTGTCCTGAATGGTCAGATACCCATTCTCGATGATGGGTCCATCATGCATCACTAGATCTTGCCACCAGTCGATATATTTTGCCAATTCGTGAATGCGGAAGTCGCGCATGGAGGCCGCCGCGTGGCAGGAGGCAATCGTCCCCACCGGACTGGCCGGATTGTGCGCGGCCGTTGCGATGAATGAGTTTTCCGCCAGATCGTGAATCCGTTTCGATTCCAACAACCCGCCGCACTTCGGAATATCCAGATGCACGATGTCGCATCCCTGCATGTCAATCAGACGCCGGAATTCATTGCGGGTGTAAAGATTCTCGCCTGTGCAGATCGGCACATTCACCGAATGGGTAACCCGCGCCATGGCGTCCACGTTGCCGGGGGGAACAGGGTCCTCCAGCCACATCGGATTCGCGTCCTCGATGGCATGAGCCATCTTGATCGCATCGCGCACGTCATATTTCCAATGCGCCTCGACCCCGAAGTCCGTGTCGGGTCCCAGAGAGTCGCGCACGGTATCCATCGCCTTGCCAATACGGCGGAGATCGTGGAGGGTCAATCCGCGCGTGTAACGGTCGTGGCCCGGTTCTCGGTACTCCGGGTCGGCGCGCGGCGGAATGCCGTCGCCCTGAAACTTGAATGCCGTCCAGCCAAACTTTTCTGCCTTGGCTTCCTGCACCTGCGCTCGCCACGCGCCCATGTCTTCCACCTTGTCGACCGCCTGCATCGTTCGATAGAACCGCACGCGGTCGCGGAACCGCCCGCCCAACAGGTTGCAACTCGGCGTCTCCAAGATCCGTCCCGCCAAGTCCCAGAGCGCAATCTCTATGCCGCTGGCCGCCGTCACCGTCACGCCACTCTGCGAACCCGCGCCCGCCGTCAGCATCAACATCTTGTGATAGAGCTTGTCCACATTCAGCGGGTCTTCCCCAATCAGGTGCGGCTTCAACAAACGCAGAATCAGATCTTTTACGCCAACGCCCCAATAGGCTTCGCCCAGGCCGGAAATGCCCGCGTCAGTTTCAATCTTCACGAGATTCCAGTCCCAGGTACCGCGGATCACCATGCACTTGATATCGGTGATCTTCACCTTCCCGCGCTGCTTGGCGGCCAACAGCGGGAACAACGAAGTCCCGGCCGCGGCGGATAGAAAACTTCGGCGATTCATGATCCCGCCAGTCTATTGCAATCGCCTACGTGGCTGCCACAATGTGGGGAAACAGTCCGGACGGCAACACAAAGTTCTTCGGACTGCCCGGATTGATGATGGCTCCCTCGATTCGCACGCGGCCCAGTTGCGTGAAAATAGATTCCCCGCCGACGGCCACAGTCTTCGGCTTCGCGCCGGCCAGGCGCGCATAGGCATCCACACGGTCCGGCGCCGTAAACAGCACCGCAAACTGCCCGGTGAGCCCGTTCAATTCCATCGTAAACAGATGGCCCTCCGGCGCCGTCACCACCAGGAAACCAGCATGTGCGCGCAGTTCCGCCAGCGGTACGTAGTCGGCTGTCGAACGTTCCAACGCCTGTTCCAAATGTACGACGCCGGCAATCATGCGAACGACGGGAAAGGTGCTTGCCTCCATGAAGAAGGTGAGTTCCCGCGGCGAACCCGGGTTGATGTCGACTACATCAAAATCCTTCTCCTGCACGGCTTCAAATATCTTTCCGCCAGGGAAGGGGCCGGAGATGGGACCATACGGACGGCCAACGGCGCGGTCCACAGCCGAGCGATCGCTGAACAGCACCAGTTGCCGGGAGCCCGCATCGAACTCGGTGCTTAGTATCACGGCATTGTCGGCAAATGCGGTCTTGAGTTTATCGGTTGCAAAGAGCGCGGGGACGTACCATTCATTTCCTTCCGCCATGGCTCGGACCGCGGAATGCCCCGTGATTTCCTGACGCGAGAAAGCGAGGAGTGCTTGCGCAACGGCGTTCATAGAGGAACCGTCGTTGCTATGGTAGCTCTTCGCGGACCATGCCAAAGGCACGCCTTCCTCACACGCTATAGTGAAACCCATGTCGGGCCAGGCGCTTTCGCGGAGAGAATGGATGGGCGGCGGCCTGTCCGTATTGGCGAACGCCGCCCCCCTACCCATCCGGCACATCCTGCCCGCCGCCACGCACGAACGGTTCCTGATCAAAGTCTCTTATCACCAGTCGCGACGCAACGCCCCGGAACTACGCGTAGACGATCGCCGAGTCACAGGGCAACGTACGGACACGGCCGGCAGTTTCTGGCTTTTCGATGTGCCTGGGCTGCGGCCCGCCACCACCTATTCGCTCCGGCTGGACGGAAGCGAGCCCTGGCCGCTGCGCACCTTCCCCGCCCCGGACATGCCCGTCGAGTCGTTCCGGCTTCTGGTCTACACCTGTGCCGGCGGCCATGACGCGATGAAAATCGAAGGCGTCGGCGCGCCCTATTGGGTACCCGTGCCGGCGCGCCGCCGCTTGCTGCAACGCGCGCTCCGCGAGCAACCAGACGCCGTCATTGCTATTGGCGATCACGTCTATTGGGACCTGCGTTATGGACGCGCCTCCGGCAAATTGCCGATGGGGCAACAGCCGTGGGCCAAAGCGATCATGGGCGGCGAATTTCATCGCTCCCTTCCCGTGCTCGGAACCCCCAACGAATCCATCTTGCAGAACGCTGTCGATCGGCAAATCGCCGAGCTCTACGGCACGCTCCTCCGCTCCACACCCGTCCACTTCATCCAGGACGATCACGACTATTTCGAAAACGACGAAGCCATCGACGCCGGCATCTCGTTCCCGCCTGACGACTTCATGACACGCCTGGCTCGCGCTACCCAGCATCTCTATTTTCCTGAACATCTGCCCGACGCCAATCGTCCCGGCGGACTCCCCGGCGCCAGCGCCGCCGACCGCGCGCCCGGCCTCAGTGAATGCTTCGGAACCCTGCGCGTCGGAACGCTGGCCGAGCTACTGCTCTACGACTGCCGCCGCTTCCAGACCCTGCGCGGTCCGCACGCCACGCTCATCCCGGAAAACGTGGAGGAATGGATAGCCGCTCGCCTGCGCGCGCCAGGACCCCGTCATGTCGTCAACGTTCCTTCCATGCCGATCGGGTGGAGCGCCGGCAAATGGGGCGAATGGTACCCCGACGTCCTCGACAACCAGGGACGACTGGGCGTCGCGCAATCCAAATACTTCTGGCAAAGCGGTTGGCGGTCCCAACATGACCGGCTGCTGCAAGCTGCTTCGCAGTCACGCCGTTTGCCCGTATTCCTCAGCGGGGATCTCCACGCGCTCGCCCACGGCACCATCCATCGCAATGGCCGTATGGACCTCCGCGCCAACCCGGTCCATGCCGTCCTCACCGGCCCTCTCTCCACCGGTCCACGCGGTTGGCCCTCCTCCGCCCGCGGCACGCCGCCGCTGTTGGCCACTGGCATCGAAGCCGCGCAGTCCCTGGCCCCCGCTGAACAGAACGGCTTCACGATCCTCGACTTTTCGCCAAACCAGATTGCCGTGCGGATGTACGCCTGGAAAATGGACCGGCCCGAAAGCGATATCGACGCTCTCGGGCCGGTCCATCAGTTTACGCTGTCCAATTAATCGTAATATTCCAAGCCCAGATGCGTGATCAAGTCTTCGCCCCGCATCCAGCGCAGCGTGTTCTTCAGCTTCATCAATTGGATGAAGATGTCATGCTCGGGATAGAGGCCCGGGGCCGTAATCGGAGCCTTGAAGTAGAAGCTCAGCCACTCCTGCACGCCCTTCATGCCGGCGCGCTGCGCGAGGTCAAGGAACAGCACGAGATCGAGAACCAGCGGAGCGGCCAGAATCGAGTCGCGGCACAGGAAGTCGATCTTAATCTGCATCGGATAGCCCAGCCACCCGAAGATGTCGATGTTGTCCCAGCCCTCTTTTTCATCGCCGCGCGGCGGATAGTAGTTGATGCGCACCGCGTGATAGAGCTCTTTATACAACTCCGGATAGAGATTCGGCTGTAGGATCTGGTCCAACACGCTCAGCTTGGTCTCTTCCTTCGTCTTGAACGAGCCTGGATCTTCCAGCACTTCGCCGTCCCGGTTGCCCAGGATGTTGGTGGAGAACCAGCCATTGCAACCCAACATGCGCGCTTTGAGCCCAGGGGCCAGCAGCGTTTTCATATACGTCTGCCCGGTCTTGAAATCCTTGCCGCAAACCGGAATGTTGCGGTCGCGGGCGACGTCGAGCAGCGCGGGAATATCGTGGGTCAGGTTGGGCGCTCCATTGGCAAACGGCACACCGGACATCAGCGCGGCATAGGCGTACACCTGGCTGGGCGCGATATCAGGATCGTTTTTCGCCAACCCCTTCTCGAAGGATTCCAGCGTCTGGTGCACCTTCGTCGGTTTGTGAAACACCTCGGTCGAACCGCACCAGATCATCACCAACCGGTCCACGCCATTGGCCTTCTGGAACGTTTTCATATCGTCCATTAGCTCTTCGGCTTTATCGCGCAGCGTGCCCTTCGTCTTCACGTTCGGCCCGTCAATGCGCTTGACGTAGTTCTTGTCGAACACCGCCTTCATCGGCTTAATCTTCTGCAGCCCCGGCTTGATTTTGCGCAGCAGTTCCGGCTCCAACACGCGGGCGTTGACGGCCGCCTCATAGGCGTTGTCCTCGAAAATGTCCCAGCCGCCAAAAACAAGCTGGTTCAACCCGGCCAACGGCACGAAGTCCTTGATCTTCGGAGTGCGGTTATCGGTCCTCTTTCCCAGACGCACCGTACCGAGCTGCGTCAGCGACCCGACCGGCTCGCCAAGGCCTTTCTTGACTGCCTCGACGCCGGCCATGAACGTGGTGGAAACGGCGCCGATGCCCGGCGTCAGGATTCCGAGTTTGCCCTTTGCGGGGGCAATTTTGGTGGACATAACTGCAGCGTAGAAAGGGGAGGGCGAAGGGGTCAATGGATCGGGAGCAATGTTGGCCGAATCCCGGCATTCGATTATGTATTTTCATTTTATTAAAATGAATCTGTGATTCACCGGCGACTCGCCCTCCCGCTCCATCGCGCCGCCGCCGGCGGTGCGCCCGTCCTCGTGCAGGGCCCCCGGGGCGCGGGCAAAACCACCCTCCTCCGCCGCGAGTTTCCCGGCCACACCTACGTCTCCCTCGATGAGGCATCCGACCGGGACCAGGCCCGCCAACAACCCGCCCGCTTCCTCCATCGCCTCCGCGGCCCCTCCATCATCGACAGTCTCCACCGCGCCCCCGAACTCGCCGCGTTCCTCTCCCAATCTCCTCCCGGCCCCTGGCTCGTCGCCAGTTCCCACCGCCTGCGTCTCCCCTTCCCGGCGCTGGAACTGTACCCACCCACACTGGCCGAACGCGAACGCCGCCCTCCCCTCTCCCTCGATCTGCTGGGCCGCTTCTCCCCCGCGCCGACAAGCAACACCCCCGCCGCGCCCGTCTGGCCCCAAGACCCGCGAGCCCTCGAAAACGACTTCCGCGACCTCGTCCGCCCCCACGACTTCGACCGCTTTCTCGCCTTCTACCGCCACGCCCGCGACCGCAGCGGCGAAATCCTCGACCAGCAATCCCTCGCCCGCCAAGTCTCCATTTCCCACCGCACCGCCGTCCGTTGGCTGGAGGCCCTGGATATCTGCTTCCTCACCCTCCTCCTCCCCCCTTCCCACCTCGCCTTCGGCCGCCGCACCGTTCGCCGCCCCACCCTACACTTCTTCGACAGTCCGCTGCTCACCAGCCGGGTAATCTCTGAGCTCTATCGCAACGCCCGCCACGCCGGCGACCTCCCAGATTTCCGTCACTGGCGAGATTCCAACGGCTTCGGCCTCCCGCTCATCCTGCAAAACGAATCCGATCCTCCCGTGCCAGTCGAAATCGCCCACAGCCCCACCCCCGCGAGCCTGGAACGGCTCCGCCGCTGGATGCGCCTCGCCGCTGTCTCCCGCGCGGCTCTCATCACGGAAAAACCCGGCTTCACGCGCGCCGCCGGCATTCTGCGCTACCCGGTCGATCAACTATAGTCTCGAAACGCCTATGTCATACTAAAAACAAGGGAATTCATGCGAACGCTGTCCAAAAAAACGCAGTACACTTTGCGCGCTCTCTATGCCTTGGCCCGGTACTACGGCGAGGGTCCTGTGCTCATCGCCAAGCTCGCCGCCGAAGAGCAAATCCCGCAGCAGTTTTTGGAACAGATCCTGTTGAATCTAAAGCAACAAGGGCTGGTCGCAAGTAAAAAGGGAAAAGGCGGCGGATATCAACTCGCCAAGGACCCCGCTACCGTTTCCATCGGCACGATTATCCGCATGATCGAGGGCCCTCTCGCCCCCCTTCCCTGTGCCAGCGAATCCGCCTTCCGCAAATGCGAGGAGTGCGTTGATGTCCGCGTGTGTGGAACCCGCCTCATCATGCGGCAGGTTCGCGACGCCACGGCCAATATTCTCGATAACGTAACGTTGGCGGAAGTAAATCAGAACATCGACACGGCCAAGGCGGCGTTGGAGCCCGAAGAGCCGTTGATGTACTACATCTAGCGAGAGAAACGATAAAACCGATAGAGATAGTTGACTAATAAACACGTCCTGGCTATAGTAGACATGTCCTGTCTGGTTTTACACTCGATCGACATGGACAACTACTACGTCCATGACACGCCTCGCCCTCGCTTTTGCCCTCGCCGCTCTGTCGCTCCTCGCCCAAACCGGAAGCTCCGCCCTCACCGGCTCCGTCTCCGATCAGTCCGGCGCCGGCATTCCCGCCGCCCAACTTATTGCAATCAATGAAGATTCCGGAGCCCGTGTCGAATCCATCGCCAATGAAACCGGCCAGTTCCGCATCCCTTCGCTCCTTCCGGGATCCTACCGCCTGGAAGTTTCTAAGTCCGGGTTTGATAAGCTCGCCCGGCGCGGCCTCGTTCTCACAACCGGCCAAACCGTCGCCCTGGATCTCATCCTCACGGTCGGCGCCACGAACGATACCGTCACGGTGCAAGAGGCTGGTCCGCTGACGGAAACACAATCCCAAGCAGTTGGTCAACTAATCAACCGCCGTATGGTAGCCGGTCTTCCGATGCCCAACCGGGCCGCCTCTTCCCTGGTAGCCTTGGCCCCCGGCGTTGTCATGATTGACCCTGGCCAGGGCGCGGAGAACTATCCGGTCTTCTCTGTCGCCGGCGGACGCGGCCGCAATCAGCATTTTTCGCTGGACGGCGGCAACGCCACCAACGCCAGCGGCCTTACCCGTCCCATGCAGATGACCAGCTTGCCCATGGACGCCATGCAGGAGTTTCGCGTCATGAGCAACAACTATTCGGCGGAATACGGCCATTCGGCCGGCGGCGTGGTTACGTTGACGACGCGCTCCGGTACCAATCAGCTTCACGGCAGCATCTTTGAATACCTGCGCAACAGTGCCCTCGACGCCCGCAATTTCTTCGCTTCCCAACGCCCGCCGCTCCAACTGAACCAATACGGTTTCGCCCTGGGCGGCCCCATCCGGAAAGATAGAACGCACTATTTCGCCTCCTGGGAAGGCACGCGGCAGGGCTCCAGTACCACCCCGCTCCAGACAGTCCCGAGCCTCGCCCAACGCCAGGGCGATTTCTCCGGAGTCCGCAACGCCGCCGGCAATCCCATTCTCATCTACGACCCCGCCACCACCTCCGGCCGCGACCGCCTTCCCTTCCCCAACAACCGCATCCCCGCCGCCCGCTTCGATCCGGTCTCCCAGGCCGCGCTCAACTACTGGCCGGAACCCAATCGCGCCGCCACCGCCACCGGAGCCAACAACTACAGCGCGAACAACAACTCCATCCTCGATCGAAGCATCTTCGTTGCCAAAATCGACCACCAGATTCGCGAAAACCATCACCTCACCGGCCGCTACTACATCAATGACGCCGGTATCGAAAACAAAGGAACGTTCGCTCGCCCCGAAGCCGATCCCAACGCCAACTTCACCGACATTCGCGTCCAGAGCGCGCTCGTCAGCTACACACGCATCTTCCGGCCGACCCTGGTCAATGATCTGAAGGTCACCTTCTTTCAACGGAAATTCATCGATAAGCGTTACGGATGGGACACGGATCTTGCCTCGGCCATCGGCCTCAAGGGCGTGAGCAAAACCGCCTTCCCCAACTTCAACATTCCCGGCTACGTCGCGCTCAGCGCGGCGCCCGGCCGGATCCAGACGCCCATCCGCGACACGCAAATTCTCGAATCGCTTTCCTGGTTCCGCGGCGGGCACTCGTTGAAATTCGGCTTCGAGTATCGCCGCGCCGGCAATAGCGAAATCCGGGATCGCGGCTCCTCCGGCAGCTTCCAGTTCGTTCCGCAGTACACCAGCCTTCCCGGCAATGCCGCCACTGGTGACGGACTCGCCAGTTTCCTCATCGGCGGCGCGAATTCGGCGTCCATCCAAATTTCGGACCAGATCAACACCCGCGGGTATTATCTGGCCGGGTTCGTCCAGGACGATTGGCGGCTCACCAACCGTCTCACCGTAAATCTCGGCGTTCGTTGGGAAACGGAACTGCCGCGCCGCGCGATTGGCGACACACAAAATTCCTTTGACCTCAACCGCATCAACCCGGTCAGCGGTACGCCCGGCGTAGTCACCTTCTCCGGCATTAACGGCGTGCCGCGCGCCGCCTACCGCACGGACTGGAACAACATCGGTCCCCGCGTCGGATTTGCTTACCGGCTTCCCTTTCAAAAGGAAACAGTCATCCGTTCCGGCTTCGGCGCATTCTTCGGCTCCACCGTCAGCAATACGATAGGCGACACGGCCTCCACCGGCTTCTCCACCTCCGCCAGTCTGGTTGTTCCGCAGGCCGAATTCCTCACCGCGCTGGATCTGAAAAACGGCTTTCCGCCGGTCTCCCGCCCCGCCCTCAATGATGCCTTTGGCGCGGTGGCCGTTGGGCAGCGTCCCAATCTCTCGGTCGGATTCTTCAAGCAGGATCAAGTCGCGCCGACGTCCTTCCAATACAACTTCAATATCCAGCGGGAAGTCGCTGCCGACACCGTGATCGAGTTGGGCTACATGGCAAATGTCAGCCATCATCTGACGGCGAACGATCTCACGCTCAACCAGGTGCGTCCTGAACTGATGGGCGCGGGCGATGCGCAGTCTCGGCGTCCCTTTCCTCAGTTCTCGAATGTCTACTGGATCAACCCCTCCATCGGCGACTCCAGCTACCACAGCGGCTACGCCCGCCTGGAGCGCCGGTTCAGCCACGGCTTCTCCGTCCTTGCCCACTACACCTTCTCCAAGTTCATTGACGACGTAGCCGGCGCGGATGAATACGGCGATCCCGGCAGCTACATGGACGCCTACAACCGGCGTCTCGACAAATCGCTCAGCGGCTCTGACATTCCCCACCGCACCGTCCTCACTGGTCTCTACCAGGCGCCGGCCTTCCGGGAACACAAGTGGATGCGCTGGGCGGTAGGCTCCTGGCAGGTCGGCGTTTTGGCTACCTTCCAAAGCGGCGCGCCGTTTTCCATCGTCACGGCGGCCAATACGACCAACGCCTTCTCCGCCGGCTCGCTGCGGCCGAATCTTCTCCGCAACCCGGAACTGCCTTCCTCCGAACGCACGCTCGCTCGCTGGTTCGACACAACCGCATTCGCTGTTCCGCCGCAATTCGCGTTTGGCAACGCGCCGCGCTCCGGTCTTCGTGGGCCCGGCCTACGCACGGTGGATACAACGCTTTCCAAAGAGTTTCCCCTGACGGAGCGCTTTAAACTCGACGTCCGCAGCGAGTTCTACAACCTTCTCAATAAGGCGAACTTTGAACTCCCTGGCCACGTTCTCGGCGCGTCTAATTTCGGCGCTATTCTCAGCGCGAAGCCCGCCCGCGCCGTGCAGTTGGGGCTCCGGCTCAGCTTTTAGCGGAGCGCCGCCCGCGCCACCGCAAATCTTGTTTCCAGGCGGGTCTGGTACGTACCGGACCCCCGCAACACGCCCAACGCCCCCAACGGCTGCGCCGTCTCCCACTCCACCTCCAGATCCCCCCGCAATTCAACCGTCCCACGGCTCAGCACGTCGACCACTGTCCACGGGAACTGCAACGAAGCCAGCGACACACGGATTTCCACGCCGCGCGCCACGGCATCCATGCGGCCGCGCCGCAACGGTTTTCGCTGAACCGGAATCGCCACCTGGCAAGGCAATCCGCCCAGGGTGGCCCGCCGCAGACGCGCCCGCACCAGGGTGAAGTCCGCCGGGGCCGTTCCATAGACGTCGGCGGTCACCGCTACTTCCTGCAGTCCGGTCAACGCGAGGGAGGCATTCCGCACTTCCAGGCGGTCCAGCAAGGGATTGGCCCCAAAAGCAAGCCCCGCCAATAAAAACAGCAACGCGCGCCCCATGCCTCAGCGCACATCCCGGCTACGCAACACGCTCAGCACCAGCCCCAACAAAAGTACCCCCATCGTGCCAAGCACGGTCAGTACGCGTTGCAAACTGTGCCTCCTTCCCTTGGCCGGAAACGCACGCTCGGCAACATCCCGGTCGCTCTTCTCCGCTTTCACCTCCGGCAGAGAGAAACGCCCCGGCAGTTTAGCCAGAATCTCGTTACATCCGTTCCGTTGGTCATTCAGCGCCCGGTCACAGTCCCGCGGTATGTAGATTTCCTTTCGTTTCCGCGACTCCTCCAGAAAAACTCCCTCAAACGCCCAACGCGACGGCACCACCTGCGCCAGCTTATCCATGGGCTTCATTTCGTGAACCGGCTTAATCCCGCCTCCGAAAATAATCATGGGCAGCAACACGATGGGCAGCAGCATAATCGCCGCCTCGGTCGACTTCGTAGTGGACGAAATGGTCAACCCAATCGCCGCGCCCACCATGGACGCCGCCCACAATACGGCGAAAAGAGCGCCCACCGGCGCGGCTAGCCCGCAACTCGGATATACGATCGCCAGCAGAACACCACACTGCAAGGCGCATAGTCCGCCCAATACCAGCAGCTTCGAAAGCACGTAGGACGGTAGACTCAGGCCTACCATCCGCTCGCGTTCGTAGACCGTCACTTCTCCCACGACGTCCCGGGCAGCATTATTGCAGCCGAACCAGACCACAGCCACCACCATCAGAAAGTGAATCGTCCCCAGTCGGCTGGAAAACTGCCCCCAGTCATCGATGGAAGTGAATACGGTGGCCGTCTCCGGCCGGAACGAAGCCGCCAGCATAGCGGCAAACAACGGAGCCTGCGCCAGCATCAACACGCTCTGCATCCGGTCCCGCACCTTGAGCGTAACGTTTCGCCGTACTAGAGGAATCAATTGCTTCAGGCCCCATCCGGTTCCTCGCTTCCCGGCGGCCGCGCCAGGCTGTGGAGAGGTCCCGGCCCGCTCCGTCACATACTGGCGGCAGGCGTGCGACTCCCGGTAGCGGCGGGCCCATTCCTCGCTGCGGGCATGTTCCAGCCCACGCAAGAGCATCTCCGGGGAAAGGTCTTTGTTCGCCGCCCGCGCCGACTTGGCTTCCGTCGCGTTCAAAAAATCGATCGACTGCGGAAAGGCTTTGCCGTAGTAGGCCAGTTGCCCCGGATTGTCGCCCTTGTCCCTTGCAATCATCAGCAGGTTGTCGAACAGCTTGTACACGTCCAGGCTGGGCTGATGGATAGTGGCGATGATTGTCTTCCCGCTGTCGGCCAGTTCCCGCAGCAGTCGCACTACCTGCTCCGCATCATGCGAGCTAAGGCCGGAGGTAGGTTCGTCCAGAAAGATCACATCCGGATCGCTCATCAACTCCATGGCGATGTTCACGCGCTTCCGCTGCCCGCCGCTCAGCACCTTCCTCTCCGGCGAACCGATCTGCCGGTCGACAATGTCCTCGATCTTCAGTGAGCCCAGCACCGTGCCGATACGCCGCTGAATCTCATCGTCCCGCAAATCCGTCCGCAACTTCGCCGTGTAGTAGAGAGCCTCGCGCACCGTCAACTGCCCGTGCATAATGTCGTCCTGCGGCACATAACCCAAAGAGGCGCGGAGTTGCTCGAATTGGGTGCTCAAGTCCATTCCGTTGAACAGCACACGGCCCTGGCCCGCGCCCAGTGGACTGTACCCATTCAAAGCCTTCATCAGCGTCGTCTTTCCGGCCCCCGCCGGTCCCATCAGCGCAACCAGTTCCTGTGGATAGACGGAAAAGGAGACCGGGTTCAGTAGCCGCCGCCCCTTCGGCGTCAGCACCACGACGTCGATCGCCTCCATCGTGAAATTCCCGCGATAGTCCTTTTTGCGGAGAGTTCCTGTCTCGTCGAATGTGAACCGGAAATGCCCGACGCAGATTTCCTGTCCCGCGGAGACCGGCACGGTTCCCGCTACCCGCTGCCCGTCCACATACGTCCCGGCCATCGAACCCAAATCGCTGACCGCCCAGGCGCCCTGCCGGTTCTCAATTTGCGCATGCCGCCAGGAAACCGCGGGATGGTCCACCACCACGTCCGCCGACGGATCCCGCCCGATCACAAGATGGGGCCGCGTTCCGCCGACGGACGTTTCCGCCGCGTGCTGACCCAGGACGAGTTGTCCGGGCTCCAGCAGCCGTTGGACAGGGACGCCATAGGAACCGAAATACAGCACATCCTCCCGCCGTAACTGTCCCGTTCGCAGCCGGTTGTCCGGCGAGTTGACGAACAATCCGTTGGTAGATTGCAGGTCTTCCGCCCACACCGAGCCGCCGCGCTCCAGCAGTCGCGCATGCCTCCACGACACCATCGGAAAGTCGAGCACTTTGTTGTTATCCGGCGCACGCCCCACCGTAATGACTCTGTCCATTGTTGGATTCCCTTCCCGTCTAACTACGCGATCTATCTCTTCAGGCGCGGCGCACAAAATCGAGATACGAACCGGCAAATGCTTGCGCTCTCTCCCGCTCCGTATGCTACTATCGCAACCATTCCATTTACTAATTGCGTTTCGGAGCCGTAAGAGTGCTAAATTTGACGCAAAATTCTCGTCTCGGGACCTTCATTCTGGACTCCCTGCTTGGACGCGGCGGTATGGGCGAGGTCTGGCGCGGCCACGTAGAACTTGTGCCCCAGAAGCAGGTGGCCATCAAAATCATCCTGCCTCGCTACGCCTCCGATCCCGACTTCCGCGCCCGCTTCCAACGCGAGGCCGTCGCCATGGCTTCGCTGTCCAACGTCCCCGTCGTCCCGCTCGAAAACTTCTTTGAGGAGAACGGCCACCTCGTCCTTGTCATGCCCTACATCGAAGGCGAAACGCTCGACAGGGTCATTGAACGCAACCCCTCCGGCATGCCGCTCGAAGAGATCCAACACGTTTCCACCGGCGTCCTCTCCGCTCTGGAAGCCGCCCACCAGCGCGGCATTATCCATCGTGACATCAAGCCGCAAAATATCCTGATCGGGCGCAATGGCAGCGCCTATCTCATGGATTTCGGCATCGCCAAGGTCGTCGATCCGGATGGCAGCGGCCACACCAGCGCGGGCATGTGCATCGGCACTGCCGAATACATGAGCCCGGAGCAGATCAACGCCACCGAAGCGCCCGACGGCCGCTCCGACATCTACGGGTTCGGCTGCGTTCTCTACCAGATGGCCACCGGCGAACTTCCCTTTCGCACCGCTACCACCGGCCATATCGGTCAACTCGAACTCCTTCGGCTTCATCTCATGGCGCCCCCCAACGCCCCCAGTCAGCGCAACCCAGCCGTCCATCCAGGGCTGGAAGCCGTTATTCTCCGCGCTATGGAAAAGCACCCCCAGAATCGCTTTTCCACTTGTCTGGAGTTCCGCACCTCTCTAATCGGCCTCCAACCGGCTGACTCCGGCTACCCGCGCACCATCGTCCAAGGGGCCATCCCAAAATCTGGGCCCGCCACGATGCCCCCGCAAGCCATCCCGGCGCAACGTCCCGTGCCCGCGCCGCTCCCTCCGCCGCCGGGAGGTCTACCGTTTGCGAAATTTGTCGGTCTCGCCGCCATGCTCCTTGCCCTCGCCGGAGGAGCCTGGTGGGTTGTCCACGACCGGGAAGACGCACCCGCCGAACCCACATCGAAGAAGGAAGAGCCGGAAAAAAAGGAAAAGAAGGAAGAGGGCAAACCCAGGCCGGTCGTGGTACCGGCGGGCGCAGGTCTCCCGGCCCAACAACCGCAACAGGCGCCGCCGCAGCCTCCCCGTCCCACCCTGAACCCGGTGGCCGAAGAGCACTACAAAAAGGCGCGTCACCTGGAGGAAAACGGCGCCTCCATCTCTGACTTTTGCAGTGGGCAGGCGCTGGCGGAAAAGGCCGTTGCCGCCGATCGCGATAGTCCTCGTCCCAATCCGAAGTACCAGGAACTGGCCGCCCGGCTCGCAAAATCCTGCGGCGGCTGAAATCTTTTTCGCAAATTTTCCTGGCTCAATCGCAATACATCACAGGTTCTCCCTACGATGAAACTGTATATATTCGCGATCGCGCTAGTTACGATAACTGCGTCTATAGTTGTAGGACAGCAGGATAAACAACCTGCCGCAACGAAAAAAGAAATCACACCGAAGACAAAAGCCGCCCCCAAAAAGAAACGGGCGGCAGATACAGGAACGCCTCCTCCGCCTGTATCCCAAGCGAAGCCGCTTACCCTTACCGAAGTAGCTGACTTACTCACCACATCTCCCATTCCCGATCCGCAGTGCACCAAAATGATCGCCGCCGCCCCGTTGCCGCTGCCTCCCGAAGAGGACTGGGTCAACGCTCTCATGCGCATCCGCGAGCGCAATCAACGCCCGGCTTGCTATGAGTCGCTCCTCGCCCGTGTCCCGCCTGGCCCGGAGCCGGACGCGGTGCAAAAGGCTGCCCCCGCCATTCTGGAGGAGATCCGCGCTCTCGTACAGGCCGGAAAAAAGGACGAACTCATCCCGTATCTGCGCCCGGAAATTGTGCGCAATGACGGCAGCGTCCTCGATGTGGCAGCGAAAACCTATCCTCAAATCGGTGATTTCTTCGCCCTCTTCGAATCCGGCCGGTACCAAAAGCACCAGCTCGGCCGCTTCATCCCCATCCCCGGCCGCAAGATCGGCGTCCCCGTCTACGTTCTCACCAACGACATCGTGGAAAACTTCTACTTTGTCGTCTTCACGCAGCGGGACAACAAAGTCATTGTCCGCCAGGTGATGAAGGGCCGGGACATGGCCGAGTTTGCCCTCACCGCCGAAAAAAATTGGGCCAGCGACAAGATTCGTGACCTCTTCCGTGATCTCAATCAAGGCTCGCTCTCCACCGCCAAGGCCATCAGCACGCCAGGACTCTTCGCCGACATCGAAAAAATCGGTGGTTGGAAGCGGTTCAAACGGGACCAACGCCTGGACGTCGAAAAGATCAACATCGCCACCTCCGTCCCGCTGGACGGAAAGTCCGTCCGCGTCGTCGCCCGCGTCGCCTTCCCCGTTAGGGAAGGCCAAATGAACTTCGATATCGACTTTGAACGGATGGGCGCCGAACTCCGCGCCGTCCGCGCCCGCGACACGGAGGGCCGCGATATCTCCGCCGACAAGGAAGTCGACTGCTTCATTGCCAAACGCTACGGAGCGGCCACGCAATGCGTCGAATATAAGCTCACTTCCACCGAAAACCCCTGGTTCTGGAGCGTCGAACGGCTCGTCGACTATTCCCGCCGCGCGGTGGAAATGGCGAAGCCCGATCAGATAGAGATCTACTCCCGGGAGCTGAAGACCATCCTCGATACCGATGACCTTCGCGGCCAGCCGCTGGGCCTTGACGCTACCGCCAAGTTCCTCCGCGGAGACTACAACAACTTTTATCAACTCGCCAAGGATGCCATCGAAAAGAATGGCGAAGTCTATATTCCGCTCGTCCGCCGCTATTCGGCCGATATGGCCGCTGGCAACGCAATGCGCCCGATCATCCTTGGGCTGAGCGTGAAAGGCGTTCGGTATATTCCTTCCTATGAAGATCGCCGGCAGGAGCAGATTATGTTGGCGCCCTCCTCCATCAAAAGCATGAGAGTCTTCGGCGACCGCCCCGCCGTGGAGGTGGAGCTTATCGGACAGGAGGAAAAGGACTGGAGGCTCTTTCTGCCGGGTACCGGCTGCGGCACGCTCGGCGTGCCGCCCCAGTCCAGAATTCCAGGACAGCGCCTGGTGGTAGTCGCCAAGTCCAATCCGTGCGGCCTCCTCAGCGAGAAGATTGGGGACAAACTAAAAGTTGGTGGACTTCTGAAATCGAAAGATCCGTCAACACCCGCCTTCTACGCCCCGGCCAATTGGCCCGATGTCGCCCACACCCTCGCCGACCTCTACGCCGTTCTCACCAAGGCTTGGGGCATTGCTCCCGCTCGAAAGTAATTTCATGTACCGCCGCTCTCTCCTCGGCGCGCTGCTCCCTTTTGCCGCGCGCCTCCAAGCCGAAGAACCCGTCATCCCTGCTTCTCTCACCACCCTCCTCACCGAAGAGGAAGAGGTCCGGCTCGGCGCGAAGGTCGCCGCCAACATCCGCAAGGAATCCGCGCTTGTACCCAGCGCTCTTGTCCAGCAATATGTCGGCCAGTTAGTGCAAAACATAGCCAGCCAATCGCAACGCCCCGCTCTCCAATACCGCGTCGCCGTCCTCGATTCCCGCCAGATCAACGCCAACGCCACCTTTGGCGGTTTCATCCACGTCTACCGCGGGCTGCTCCATTTCGTAAAAGACGAAAGCGAACTCGCCGGCGTCCTTTCCCACGAAATCGGGCACGTCGTGGGCCGCCACTCCGTTAAGTCCCTGTCCCGGCAGGCCCAACTCTCGTCTCTGGTCAAGTTCGCCAAATCCACCGTCGGCCTCAACGACGCCCTACTCTCCCAACTTGCCGATCTCGCCGTGAACGCCGTCACCGCCCTCCCCACCTACCACTTCAGCCGGGAGGACGAAATGGAGGCCGACCGCCTCGCCGTCTATCAGGCCAACCGCGCCGGCTACAACCCCGACGGCCTTCTCAGTTTTCTTGCGCGTCTCTCCGTCGACGGCGGTGACCCCTCTCTCCTGGAGACGCTCCTGTCCACCCACCCGCCGCCCGCCAGCCGTGTCGAACTCTTGCGCGTGGAACTTCGTGAAGTCCCGCGCCGCGTCCGTTCCGCCCCGGCCAGCAGCGGCTTCGCCGCCTTGAAATCCGAACTCGAACGCCTTCCCCTTCCGCCAAAGTCCAAGTAAAGGGCGCTACTTCTTCGGATGCCGCTTAAACAGGCTGCTGGGTGTAAACTCCTGCAGAAGCGACGAGACAAAACCAAACGCAATTCCGCTATTCGCCGATTGGATCCCGCCCGCTGACCATTTCTGGCCCGGCGTATACGTGGTCGACAACATGCCTGCCCCATAGGTCCCCGCGATCGCCGGCCAATTGAAGACTTTCTTGCCGCTCCGGTTATACGTCACAAAATTGAACGCTAGCGCATGCCCAATCCGCGGCAACACCTTCGTGCATTTGCACTGTATATAACGAACCTCGTACCCCGCCGCGGCCGCCAGCCCCTGGGATGCCGAATCCTGCAGCGAGTAGGTCAGAAAGCTGTTGCCGAAACGCTTCCCGTACGCATCCCAACCCTGCCCATATTCGCGCGGAGAGTTCTCCAGTTGCCCCAAGCCGGAACTGATGCCGGCACGCAGGTACGAACCGGGGCTTGCGGCAATTCCGCGCCACCACACCCGCCAGCGCTCCTTGGAACTCGGCGAACTCCACTCCAGCCCGCGAGGCACCCGTGTGCCGACTAACATATCGGACTGGCTGGGCTTGGTGATATTGGAGGCGTCCTGGCCCAGCAGGAGCATCGGACACAACAGCAGAAGGCGGACAACGGAACTGAACAAGTTGAGATTCCTAGATGGACCGACGTGAACCGCCCGGCCCCGGTTACAGGCCGCCTTGGCGCATTTGTTACGCCCTCCAGTCTACCCGCACCAGCGCCTCAGCGGGTTATCGCAAACAGCCGCAGGTCGCCCACCGTCAATATAGCTTCCGCCCGGTCCCTCAGGAACTCCGCTTCCGCCGCCGCATACCCGCCGTCTACATTGCCCACCACCCAGAGAATGCCCAATTCTCCGGCCAGCCGCGCCCAGTCCTTTCCATCCCGGCAAGCCAACGCCCGCGAATGAAAAGGATATTGGTGCCAGGAATGGACGAATGCGGGAGCCCGGAGCCCTGCCGTCTGCCCGCTGGCCAGGAACAGCACGGGCTCTCCCGGATGCGCGGCGTTCAGATATTCCACCAGGCTTCGCGCAGGCGCCTCCCGGTCTCGATACGCGCGCACCTCCTCGGCCCGCCACGGCCAAGGCCCAAAGTCACGATGATGCCACCCAGAGTTGGACAAATACGCGACATTAAGACCAATCAACAGAACCACCGTAACCGGAATCCACCGGCCCCCACCGCGGCCCTCCAACCGCTCGCCATCAACAGCGTAGCCGCCGGGAGGGAATCCACGCCGTCACCGCAATCGCGGTCTGCACGACCGCCAATCCAAACACCGCCGCCAAGGCGCCGCGCAATGTAAGTAGCGCCCCCAACGTGCCGCAGGCCGCCAATACCGCCAGGGCAGCGACTCCGGCAAATTCAGTGCCAGACTCTCTGAGTACACCCCTCTGGCCACCCCTTGTCAACCAGGCGCACACCCCGCGCTCGTGCCTGGACCGGAAAAACGGCCCCAGCTTGTATACTGAGGAACGCACCAAATCGCCGTATGCAAAAAGGTTTCGTCTGGTCTTTCCTCGCGCTACTCCCCCTGTGTGGCGCTGACTCCGCGCCCCGGGAGGTCCCCGTGGAGATCACCCACGAACGGGGCAGCTTCAGCGGTCAACTGTTCGTCTCCCTCACCGGTTCCATGAACAAGGCGAAGGCGGATTGGAACGCCGCCATCCGCAATACCTCCCCGCGCCGTCTCTTCGAAGCGTCTCTTTGCGTCAAGGCGTTCGACAGCGCCGGCCAACAACTCAAGCCCGGCGGCAACGAATGCGTACTCGTCTTCGCCACCAGCAACTGGGACCCTGGCGTCTCCCTCAATTTCAAAGGGAAACAGAACTTCAAAATCAGCGATCAAAAAACGCCGATCCAAGTCGCCCGCTTCACCGTTACCGCCGCCCAGGTCCTCGACCACCTGCCGAACATCCGGCACATGGACGTTCCCTGCGCCGCCGCCTGGACAGCCGTCCAGCGCGCCTTCACCGACAAGAACTTCCGCCCCGCAGCAACCGACAACGCACGCTTCAGCGCCTCCTACACCCTGGAGGGCGGAAAATTGGAAGGGTACGCCGACGCCAAACAGATGCTCGACGCCTTCACCAACGCCAATACGGCCTTTACCAACCCTGTCTGGGAAGCGTTCCGGATCGATACCGCCTCCGTTTCTCTTCGCGAGGAGAAACCGGGCAAATGTACCGCCGACATCAAAATGGGCTTCTCCGGCTACGGCAAACCCTACCTGGGCTCCCAGGGTTGGTACACGGTCGAATCCACCTATAAACTCGAAAAGGCGATTCTGGACCAAGCCGACAGCCAACTGTCCAAATAGGGGTGCCCGCTACTCGGCGCGGAGTGCCGTCGCAGGATCAATACGCAGCGCGCGGCGGCCAGGAATAAGGCAACTCGCCGCACCCGTTGCCAGTAACAGCCCTCCTGCGGCGGCCAGAACAAGGGGCTCCATCGGCGAGACGCCGAATAGGAATCGCTTAAGCAGTTGCGCCACGGCCGCGAAAATCCCCAATCCGGCCAGCACGCCCGCCATAGCCCACTGCATCGTTTCCCGTACAATCAACCGCAGCAGAGCCCCTGGCGTCGCCCCCACTGCCAACCGCACGCCGAACTCCTTCGTCCGCCGCTCCATCGCGTAGGAAACAACGCCAAACACCCCAATCGCGGCCAACAGCAAAGCCAGCCCGGCAATCAGGCCGGAGAGCAGGCCATTCAATCGCCTCGGCGCCAACTGACTGGCGACCAACTGCGCCATCGTGGCCACATCCGCCACCGGCTGTCCGGGGTCAATTTCCCCTACGGCCTTCTGGATCGCCGACGCCGGCACGTCCGCCCCGCGCACAACCAGCACGTTGAACCGCGCCATGTCACTCTCCTGGCTGGCGGCCGGCAACTGGTCATGCAACGCGTAAATCTGCGCCTCCGCATTTCGGTCCGGCGCATACTGCCGCACATCGCGCGCCACGCCACAAATGGTGAACCAAGTCTCGTCGAAACGGATTCTCTGGCCCAACGCCGCCGCCGTGCCCTGCGGCCACCATCGTTTCGCCAGCCCCTCGCTAACTATCGCCGCCGGCGCGGAACCCCGGCCATCCGTCTCCGCAAAGTTCCGCCCGGCCGCCAGCGAAATCCCCATCGCACGCAGATAGTCCGTAGTCACGTTGGAATAAAACGCGCTGGCCGCTTCCCCCGGTCTGCCTTCCATCGAAAACTCCGTTCCCTGCGCCAGTATGCCCATCGGAAGGGAGGATACAAAGCCCGCGTACTCCACGCCGGGCAGCGCCCGGACTCGCCGCAGCAACTCGTCACGGAAACCGCGAATCCGGAAGGCCTCGGGATATCGCCGGTGGTTCAGGGTAAGCCGCATCGTAAGAACGTTGGTACGGTCGAACCCCGGATCAACAGCCGTCGCACGGTAGAAACTGGTAAGCAGAAGCCCCGCCCCCGCTGCCAGGACCACAGCTACCGCTAGCTCGCCCACCACCAGAGCCCGCATAGTGCGATTCGCATCGGCGCGCGCCGCCGTCGCCCGCGCGCCCAGGTCGCCCCTCGCCCGTAGCAGGGGGAACAGGCTGAACAGAAGGCCCGATAAGCCGGAAAGCAGTACCGCGAACGCCAGCACACTGCCATTGACGGCAATCTCCTCCACGCGTGGCATTGACGCGGGCAGCAGCGGTTTCATCGCGGGCAGGGTCAGATACGCCAATGCAACGCCGGCCGCGCAGCCGCCGGCCGAAAGCACCGCGCTCTCGGTCAGAAGCTGGCGAGCCAACCGGTTCCAGGAGACGCCTAGCGCCCGCCGGACGGCAAGTTCGCGTTCGCGGCCCGCCCCGCGCGCCAGCAGCAGACTCGCCATATTGGCCGACGCAATCAGCAGAACAAGAAATGCCGACGCCATCGCCAACAGCAGCGCCGGCCGTACGTGGTCAAGCGCACGCCCCTCGTTGAGCGGGTGCACGTGGACACCCATATCTTTGTTTTCGCGAGGATGCGCGCGGGCAAGCCGGGTGGTGATCGTTTCCATCTCCGCCCGCACCAGACCAATACCGGTTCTCGTCCGGCCGACAACATAGAGGATATCGGCGTCGCGGGCGCTGGCGTCCGTAGCCTGCAAATTCAGCGACAGCCAAACGGCTGGCCTGTAGTTGCTCGCGGTAAGCGCTGGAAACTGAAAGCCATCCGGCATCACTCCTGTAATGATGTAAGTCGAACTGTTCACTTCCAGGCGTCTCCCGATAATGGAGGGATCGCCGCCAAACCGGGACTGCCACCAAGATGCGCTGAGTAGTGCCTGTCGAGGTCCAGTAAATTGGTCCGAAGCCGGATCGAACGTCGATCCCAACAGCGGAGCCACGCCCAGAACCTGCGGCAAGCGAAATGAAATACGATGGGCCGTCACTTCCTGCGCCCCTTCCTGCCCGGTGACGTTGGCTCGCGCGATGTACCGGTGCGCCGCAAACTCGGAGACGGTTTGTGACTGGGCAGCCCAGTCCTTCAAATTGGCGAGCGATGTCCCGCGAAAGAACCGGTGGCCAGTAAGCTGCTGCATCTCGAAGGCAACCAGATGGGCAGGATCCGCGTAGCGTGCCGGCGCCAGCCAAACGCCGTGGAGAATGCTGAAAACAGCTGTGTTGGCCCCAATGCCTAGCGCCAGTGTAAGAACCGCGACAGCGGCAAAGCCACGCCTCTGCCGCAATCCCCGCGCCGCATACCGGATATCTCGGCCCAAGTCTTCAAGGAATCGCATACCGGTCTATACGAACGCAGGCCCCGAAAAGTTGAAGCGTCGGCAGTGGTCTGAATCCTCGCGAGTTTCCGGAGCATCGAACGGTGCACTATGGCGTACACTTTCGGTTCGCTCGTCTTCACCCCGGCCGTGCAAGCATTGCAGGAGCGTTATGGCAGCAGGCGGCAGTACGCTCGCATGGAGGCCGCGGACGCGCCTGCCAGAGGAGACAGGATTGGCCCGGACGAGAGGGAGTTCCTGGCGGAGCGGGACAGTTTCTACATGGCGAGTATCGGCTCCACGGGTTGGCCCTATGTCCAGCACCGCGGAGGCCCGGAGGGATTCCTCAAGGTAATCGACGAACACACGTTGGCCTTTGCCGATTTCCGGGGCAACAAGCAATTCGTCACCACCGGCAATCTGGCTACCGAATCGCGTGTGTCGCTAATTCTGGTGGACTATCCTCGCCAGGCGCGATTAAAAATACTCGGGACAGCGGAGGTCCTCGAAGGGGACCGCGCCAAAGACTGGATCGGGAAAGTCCGGATGCCGGACTACCAGGCAGTCGTTGAGCGTGTAATCCTCATCCACGTACAGGCGCTGGACTGGAACTGTCCGCAACACATTACGCCGAGATACACCGCAGACCAACTTCGTGATGTCCTGGCCCCCGTGGAGCGCCAGATGCAGGAGTTAAACCGGGAGAACGAGCGGCTGCGGGCGGAACTGGCCGTTCTGCGCAAGTAGGCCGTCTCTATTCAGGTCGCCTACATAAATGGTTGACGCTTCCCGCAGTTTGCGCGGTCCGCAATGGGGCGCCGTATAAGGCTGAAGGGCTGTCCCCACTGCCTGACTTGCCGGCGCGCCAGCACGCCTACAAAAGTGACTCCAACTCCTCCTCCAACTGCTGTTGCCGTGCCAACTCCGCATACAGTCCGCCCATCCCCAGCAACTCAGCGTGCGTGCCCTGCTCCGCCACCGCTCCTCGCTCCAACACCACGATACGGTCCGCATGCCGAATCGTCGAAACCCGGTGCGAAATCAACAAAGTAGTCCGGCCTTGCATCACGCCGGTCAACTCCCGCAAGATCCGCTCCTCCGTCACCGTGTCCACACTCGACAGCGAATCGTCCAGAATCAAAATCGAAGGCTCCCGCAGCACCGCCCGGGCAATCGCCGTCCGCTGCTTCTGCCCACCGCTCAGCGTAAGTCCCCGCTCGCCCACCATCGTCTCAAGGCCTTCCGGCATCGCAGCCAGGTCTGGATCCAATCCCGCGATTTTTGCCGCCCGCAAGATGGCCTCCCTGCTCGCCTCCGGCGCTCCCAGCGCAATATTCTCGCCCAGCGTCATGGAAAACAAAAACGTCTCCTGCGGCACCATCGCAATGTGTCGCCGCAGCGACTCCGGATCATACCGCCGCACATCTTCGCCATCCACCAATACGGCCCCCGCCGTCGGGTCCAGCAATCGCGGAATCAGGTTCAACAGCGAAGTCTTCCCACAGCCCGTGTGCCCCACCAGAGCTACCGTCTCTCCCGCGGCAATTTCCAGGTCAATCCCTCGCAGTGCTTCCCCCGCCGGATACGCCAACCGTACCCCCCGGAAAAAAATCTGGCCCCGGATCGATTCCGGCCGTAACGCAGCGGCCGGCGCCGCAATTGCCGGCCGCGCGTCCAACATCTGCCGGATTCGGCCAAGCGACGCCGTTCCGCGCTGCATCAGGTTGATCACCCAACCCATGGCAATCATCGGCCAAACCAGCATGCCCATATACGTCTGGAACAACACGAAACTGCCCAGCGTAATCTTTCCCGCCAAAAGCTGCGCCCCGCCCACCCACAGCACAATCAGGAACGTAAAGCCGATCATTGCATGCAGCAAGGGTTCAAACACGCCCGTCGTCCGCACCAGGTCTAGATTCTTTTGTATGAAATCCCGGTTGAGTCCAGCAAAAGCT
The DNA here is from genome assembly GCA_035714175.1 of Bryobacteraceae bacterium. Lineage (GTDB taxonomy): Bacteria > Acidobacteriota > Terriglobia > Bryobacterales > Bryobacteraceae. The sequence goes on from DASTML010000118.1 coordinate 39,297, forward strand.
TCCAATTCCGCCTCCGGCTGGCGGTACGCGCGCAGTACCCGCATTCCGCTCACGGACTCTTGCACGCGATTGCTAATGCCGCTGAATACGCCCTGAATCTGTTCAAATCGCTGATGAATGCGCCGGCCAAAGAAAATCACCAACAAACTGATTACCGGAGCCGGAGCCAATGCCGCGAACGTCAACGGCACATCCACCGTGAACATTACCATCGCGGCCAGGAGAATCGTCAGCGTCGTCTCGCTCCAATACATCAAACCCGGCCCCGCCATCATCCGCACCGCGTTTAGGTCATTGGTCGAACGCGCCATCACGTCGCCCGTCGGGAACTTGGCATAAAATTCCCTCGACAAGATCGACAAATGCCGGTAGATGTCGTTCCGCAGGTCAAACTCCACATCCCGCGACACGCCGATCAGAATTCGCCGCATCCAGTACTGGAAAATCCCCTTCAATACCGACACTGCCAACAACCAGCCAGCTAGGCGCGCGATGACCTGCCACGCCATTCCAGCCTCCAAGGCGTCCACGCCCCGCCGGATCACCAGAGGCCCCAGCACGCCCAGCAGATCTTTGAGGATCAGCGCCGCAAACCCCAGCGCCAACGCGCCGCGGTGCCGCCGCAGATACGGCCACAAAAATCGAATCGACTCCATCATCGGCTAGAGGCCCAGCCAATCAGCAAACGTTTTGGTCCACTCGAAGAAAAACGTCTTTTGGTAGCTCCTGTCCTGCCACCACCGTTCGGCGTCGTATTCAGACGTAGGCGCCGCCGCCATGCGGACAGTCATGTCAGCCCACTCGCGCCGCAGGATATTGCCGGCCCGGCGGGTATGGAAATCGCTCGTCACCGCCAACACGCTCCGGCACCCCTCCGCCCGTAGCTGCCCGTATGTGTCGCGCGCCTCGCTCAGCGTGGACCGTCCCGCGTTCTTCATCCCGGTAAACGGCACATCGCTTTCGCCATTGGCTCGCGCAAATTCGATCGCCATCTCATCTTCTGCCCGGCCATAGATTCGGAACGCCGGTCCGCTAACGAAAATCTTCCCGGCTAAGCCCTGCCGGTACAATTCGGCGGCCTTCATGATCCGCTGGCCATTAAAATCCCCGGCCAATACGAACAAACAATCGCACTTCTCGGGCTCATCCGCCCGGACGAGATAGGTCCCCAAGGGCGAAAGGAACGGTCGTGGATACACCCACAGCGCGACCAGAAAGACGGCAGGGACCGCCAGCCAGCGAAGACGATGCAACGGCTACTTCTCGTCCGAGGGCTGCCGGGAATCCAGATGACCCACGGTCTTCAACACCTGGAAAAGCCGTTGCACCTCGGCTTCATCTTCGGAACGCAGCAGTTGGAAGCGGGGGGAACTCAACTCTTTCTTCTCCACCGGAGGAGCCGCCGGAATCTCGCCCCAGAACTGAATCCACGGAATCCCATCGATCAACGCTTCCCGGGAATTACGCCGAATGTGCCGGAGCAAGGAATTAGCGGCGTCCAGATCTCCGGGATAGATGAGTAAAATCCGTTCGTCCGTGGAAAGAGTGACAAAAAGCGCAAGGGGAGAGATCCAACCCGTACGGTCCACGCGGCGAACGTCCACCCAGGGAATTGCGCGCCGTCCGACCACGAGAAATTGTTCCTGAATCTCGATGGTTGGCCGGAAAGCCAGCAGCATGACCGCAAAGGCGCTCAAAAGAAAGAGGATCGCCCCAACGAGGGCGATTACCCACTCGGTCGCAAATACCGCCGATACCACTGCAAGTGCAGCGGCAACCAATCCGGCGGTCAAATACTGCCTGGAGGGCGTGTAGCGCATCGCCTGAAACCTTCTTCTCTAAGACTAGCGCCACCTGGGCGGGAGGTCAATTCAGCTTTTGCCAGATTTGATATCCGTAATGGCCCAGACTTAAAAAAGCCATGATTGCCGTGGCGTAGAAAAAGGGAGAAGGGTCTGGTGGCCATCGTAATAAAATTGAACCTGCCGTTAACAACTGAACAAGCGTCGAAAACTTACCAAAGTTCGATGGCGGGAACTCCGTCAACCGTCCCGTCAGTTTCAGAACCACGGCCGCCAGCAGGATCAAAAGATCCCTCCCGATGACGACGTAGACCACCCAAAGTGGTACAAAATGACGCCATCCAAGCACCAAAAACGTGCACATAAGCAGCATTTTGTCGGCAATTGGGTCCAAAATGGCGCCAACTTTCGACGTCCAGTTGTACCTTCGGGCCAAGGTACCGTCGATCGTATCCGTCATCCCGGAGAGGAAAAACAGAACGAGGGCGGTGTCCAGATCGCCCGTCCAGATGCGATGCAAAATGACCGGCATTGCAAGTATCCGCAATGCGGTCAATAGGTTAGGGATATGTCGCACGGCCAGCCCGCGGCCTAGACGGCCATCGCTTCCGTCGCCAATACCGGCTGATCCAGCGTAAACACCTCATATAACGAGGGATCCTGCATAATCCGGCTCACCAAAGCGGCGTGCATCGCATGCCCGGCGCGCTCCGCGATCACTCGGCCCAGGAGCGGCCGGCCGATCAGGGCGAGGTCGCCGATGAGGTCTAGAATCTTGTGGCGGCAGGGCTCGTCCGCGAACCGTAACCCTCCCTCGTTCAACACTTTATCGGGGGTAAAGCAGATCGCGTTCTCTAGCGTTGCTCCGCGGATAAGGCCCATGTCGCGCATGGCGTCCAACTCGTGCTCAAACCCGAAGGTCCGGGCCGGGGCGATTTCGGCGGCGTAGTTTTCCGGCGTGAGGTCGATTTCCATCGTCTGCCGGCCGACCAGCGGGTGGGGGAAATAGATATCGCAGTGGAGGGAAAAGCTATTGGAGGGGAGGAGGGTGATGCGCTTGTCGCCGTGAACGTGGGTAACTGGTTTGCGGACACGGAGATAGCGGCGCCTTCGCTTCTGCTGCACGATGCCCGCCTCCGCCAGGAGTTCCACGAACGGCTTGCCGCTGCCGTCGAGAATCGGGACTTCGAGGTTATCGATATCGATCCAGGCGTTGTCGATCCCCGAGGAATACAAAACAGACAGAAGGTGCTCGGTGGTGGAGATGAGCACGCCCTGGCGCATGAGGCTGGTGGCGTAGGAGACGCGGGCGACGTGTTGCCAGGAGGCGGGGAGGGAGAAGTTCCGGAGGTCGGTCCGGAGAAAAACGATGCCGGTTCCGGCGGGAGCGGGCCGGATTTTGATGTTTACCGGAACTCCGTGATGTAAACCAACTCCCGATATGGCTACCGGGCGGGCGATCGTTTGTTCAAAGTACAAGAGGGGGCTCCTGCATGATTTCGCAACGCAAGTCGTAGTGTAGCAATAATTCCAAAAATTGTAAACGATTGATAAAGCAGAGTTTACGTCGCCGGAATGTGTCTATTTTGCCACACTTCCTTCGATTTGGAATGGCGCGATTGACACGGAGGGGTAGAATCGAAGGCAGTATGCCGCGCCTATTCCTGATTGATACATTTGGCTTCATTTTCCGGGCATTTCACGCGAGGGCGCGAACGGGAGCCCCGCCGATGCGGACTTCGACTGGCATTTCCACAGAAGCCGTGTACATTTTGCACAATATGGTGCGGAAGCTGCGCCAGACCTACAAGCCGGAATACATCGCGGCGGTGTATGAGAGCCTGGGCCCGTCGTTCCGCTCGGAGGAGTTTGCCGACTACAAAGCCAACCGGGAGGAGACGCCGCAAGACCTGCTCGACCAGATTCCGCGCGTGAAGCAGTTGTTGCAGGCGCTCCGGATTCCGGTGCTGGAATACGAACGGTATGAAGCCGATGACGTAATCGGGACGCTGGCGTGCCAGGCGCGGCGCGAGGGAATGGAGGCGGTGATCGTCTCCAGCGATAAGGATATGTTGCAACTGGTGGGCGACGGCGTGACGATGCTGAACCCGGCCAAGGACGATGCCACGTATGACCGGGACGGGGTGAAGGAGTTCATGGGGGTGTGGCCGGAACAGATCGCCGATTTCCTGGCGCTGGTGGGCGATTCGGTGGACAATATCCCCGGCGTGCCCGGGATCGGGAAGAAGGGCGCGGCGGATCTGCTGGCGAAGTATGGATCGGTAGCGGGGCTGCTGGAACACTTGGGGGATCTGAAGCCGAAGCAGCGGCAGGGGATTGAAGACGGACGCGAGGTGCTGGCGATGAGCCAGCGTCTGGCGACTATTGCCACGGACGTTCCGCTAGGCATCCAGCTAGCGGACCTGGCGGCAAAAGAGGCGGACCGGCCGGCGTTGGAAGCCATTTACCGCGAGTTGGAGTTCTTCACGTTTTTGCGGGAACTGGGCGATGCCCCGGAGGAGGCGCCGGAGGACTACGGCGAGACGGAAGACCTGGCGGCGTATGCGGCGGGCGCGGCGGTGGTGGGAGTGGCCGCCTTCGACGGACATGTGGGCGTGGCACTGCAGGCTGGAATGGCACGACAGGGCCCGGAGGCGGCGGCGGGCGCGTTCCTGGAATCGAGCCAGGACAAGGTGGTGCATGACTGGAAGGCGCTGTTGACGCGCTTCCCTACCCTACAGGGCGTGACGCGGGACGTGATGCTGGAGTGCTTTCTGCTGACGGCGGACGGCGGGAACGCGGCGTTCGATTCGATGTGCCAGGTGTATTTGGGCAAGAAACCGGGGGCGCGGGCGGATCAGCGGGCGGACATGGCGCTGCGGTTGGCGGGCAAGTTAGACATCTCGCCGTTTGCAGACCTATATAGAAAGATGGATTTGCCGCTGGTGCCGGTGCTGGCCGAGATGGAGCGGACGGGCGTACGAATCGACTCGGACCAACTGGGGCGGATGAGTGGGAGGATGCTGGCGGAGATCGACCGGTTGACGGCGGAGATTCATGGGTTGGCGGGGCGGGAGTTCAATATCAATTCGCCGCAGCAGTTGGGGAAGGTGCTGTTTGAAGAGATGGGGCTGCCGTCGGGGGGCAAGACGGGCAAGGGCAAGCAGATTTCGACGGCGGCGGACGTGTTGGAGGGGTTGGCGCTGGACTACCCGATTTGCGCGAAGGTGCTGGAATACCGGGGCCTGGTGAAGCTGCGGGGCACCTATGTGGAGGCGCTGCCGTTGCTGGTGCGTCCGGACACGGGGCGGGTGCACACGACGTTCAACCAGACGGGCGCGGCGACGGGCAGGCTGTCATCGATTAATCCGAATTTGCAGAACATTCCGGTGCGAACGGAGTTGGGCCGGGAGATCCGGGCGGCGTTTGTGCCAAGGCCGGGTTGGAAACTGGTGGTGGCGGATTATTCGCAGATTGAACTGCGGCTGTTGGCCCATATGTCGTTGGACCCGGTGCTGGTGGAGGCGTTCCAGAACGGCGAGGATATTCATACGCGGACGGCTGCGGAGGTGTTTGGGGCGTCGCCGATGTTTGTGACGCCGGATATGCGGCGTTCGGCGAAAGCTGTGAATTTCGGAATTGTCTATGGGCAAACGTCGTTTGGGTTAGCCGCCGCGTTGGGCATTCCGCGCGGGGAGGCGGATAAGTATATTCGTAACTACTTTGCGCGGTATTCGGGGGTGAAACAGTTCATTGACGCGACGATCGCGAAGGTGCGGGAGACGGGGTACGCGGAGACGCTGTACGGGCGGCGGCGGCCGATTCCGGATATTTCGGCCAAGAACCCGAATGTGCGCGGGTTTGCGGAGCGGACGGCGGTGAATACGCCGTTGCAGGGGACGGCGGCGGATTTAATTAAGGTGGCGATGATTCGGATTCATGCGGCGCTGCGGGAGGCGGGCATGGAAGCGAAGATGATTTTGCAGGTGCATGATGAGTTGGTGTTTGAGGCTCCGCCGGCGGAGGTGGAGCGGCTGCGGGTGATGGTGAAGGAGATGATGGAGGGGGTTCGGGAGTTAGCGGTGCCGTTGGTTGTGGAGGTGGGCGAGGGGGTGAATTGGCGGGATGCGAAGTAACGTTTTCGGCATGTTAGGTTTACAAACATGCTATTGCCGCGCCAGGTTCGCCGACAAGGAGGGTTAGTGGCAAACATGACGCAGAGAATTAAATGGGAATCGGAATTCCAATATTAACCGCCACAGGAGTATAGATATCAACTTTTTGGTCAGGGGTGTACAGAGATACGATGAGCGCGTATTTCGCTTTGCGATTATATCGGCCTAGATGATGTCGCTCCCTCCACCATCCGACGACAGGATACACCGCCACCATATTGCACGTTGAAATCTCAGCAGCGGTACCGACCCAAAAATCAGAATGCAGGGAACCGAGTTTCCTGGCGTTCGCTCCAATCATCCAACGGTCACTTCCAGCTCCCGAAGTTGAGGAGTCATGATCTTCAGCCCGTGAGGCCGCGTTAACTCGTTTCTCGAAATCAGTTCGCGATTCTCCGGCAGTATTTACATCAAAGCGCAAAGCGTGAGAGGCATACCTATATCTGTCTTTCCATCCCACCTCACCGGGGCCAGGTTCAATGAAATAAGAAAGCGTCACACGCATCGTCATTTCCATCTCGCCAAGGGAGAGAAGAACATCCTTCGGAAATGGCAATTCAAAAAGGTGCATCTCCTTGGTACGCGTTCGTGCTTCTGATTTCTCATACGGTTGAATTTCTTCTTGCGCAATTAGTGTCAGGTAATTCTTGCCACACTCCAATGCACGTTCAAAGTTCGGAACGCCGTAGCCGCAGATGCGCATTAGCCGGGCATAATCGCTTTTCTTGGTACCCGACAGGAATTGAGTCTTCATCTGTTTAGTCCATTGCGCACTATGAATCATTAGCGCCCGCACTGTCTCCGGCCACGCGTTGGGATACATAGTCTGAATGGTGGCAGCTAGCCAAGCGGCTTGAGCGGTGGCGCCACTGGTCGCATCGATTGAAGCGAAGTGTCGCTGGGTCGGCTTGAAGAATGTTGTGAGGGTTGAAACATCATCGTGAGATGTCGTAAATCCATCTGTGCCAACCAGAACGTTTCCTCCTTCCAGAACCAGATCGGGCTTTACCGGCCAACGGTTGGTCTCCCATGTCAAAGATGTGGTACTGAATGGTGACAGCCCATCGACGGGGGCAACCGGCACGTATCCCGTCAATTTCGGATCGGTTATTAAGGTTTTCTGGGTGTACGCTCCTACGGTCACAGCATTCCAAGCCTGCGCGGGATCGTGGATAGATACGGTGAGATTTGAATCTGGATAGGCTCTCCAGTCGTCCGCCTCAGTCACGTTTCCGGCAGCAACAATAAATAGCCTCTTTTGATCGTCATCGTACCCGGACGAAATTGCATCGATCTCGGCGGACCAGCTGGTCGGTCGTCCACGCTCCCGTGTATCCTTAGCCGAAACGGCTAGACAGAACACCCTCTGCCTCTCAGGCGCCTGAATTTCAGCCTTGCTTACTGCCTGACTGACAACATGTCCCCACAATTTTTGGTCATTATTACCGTGAGGTGGAAGAATTTTCACGGACTCAAGACCGTGAGAAAGAGTCACTTGGTGGGTACCTTGAAAATGCCCTAGCAGATCGCCAAAGGCGGAAACGCCCGAGACTAACGTCCCATGACCGTTGTGATCATGAGTTCCCCAATCAGCTTGATAGGTGTGACAATCGTCATCTTCGAGTAGATTTTCCAAAAGCGGATGTTTGTTTGTTATCCCGGTGTCGAGGACGCACACCACCACAGCCGTCTTCGAGATGGAGATCCGCTGAAGGAGCTCCTTCGTCCAATCTGCCTGGTCCGCGTTGGGCAACTCCGTGAAAAAGTGTGCCGTTTCTTTCGCAAGCCGAAATTCGGCAATTAGATTCGAGGATTCTATCAAGTTAATCAAGTCGGCGCGACTAGCCTTGGCAAGGATGACAGTCCGTTCAGGAAAGCGGAGGGCTCCTAACTGACACTCAACCTTCAAATCCGACGCCAAGGTTCGGAAGGTTTTCTCAGCAACTTCTTCATCGCTCGACAGCCACACCTCGCACCAAATCGGAACATCCTTCGGAATCAAGTCCGGCGAATCAAGCCAAAAGGACTCGACCACCGCCAGTCGGATCGCCTCTATGCTCTCCACCAGATCTTTGTTTCTCGGCTTCCCCGTTTCTGTGGACTCATCAGCATATGCACGCAAACGCTTTAAGAAGTAGCCTTCTTTTGTGCTAGGGATGTAAACGGTCGCGCACTTGAATATCGCGTTTTCGTTATTTGGATCGGCCTCCGTCCTGACAGAAAGAAGCCGGACGCCCGATGCGCGGTTCTCGAGACTTTTGGAGAGCAGTTCGAATCCTGGAGAGCTCTGAAATTCAACATAGACGCCAGAACGGACGGGCAAGGAGACCGTCTTACGTATCTCTGCGCTCTCAGTTGCGGCCGCCCAAGCTAGCTGGAACTGCTTTGTTAGCTCCTGCTCGTGCTTAACCCGATCTCTTGGAGGAACGACGATCTTCGAGCCAAACGTCTGGGGGCTCGTAAATGCTTGGGGGTCTGCGGAGTCGTTGAGAAAAATATGACGTAACTTTTCAGCGGCCATTATAGATCACTCGTCGTCGCGGGCGTATGCAGAATGACGTTCGTACAGCATTGCAGTTAGTAGACTTCCTGACACTTGCTTTCGATCTTCTAAAATCGCAAGCTTAATGGCGTCGTCACACGCCTGAGTAATTTCCGCATGACTTAGGGAAACCGCCTTAGCAGATACACTGTGAAGTGAAAACTTGGCTCCTTTAAAAGAGCCTAACCGATTTCCGACGAGTTGCTTAATTTCAGGCACACCTGGCAACTGATAGTGAAGCACATCGTCAAAGCGACGAAATAGAGCCTGGTCAAGAATCTTAGGGCTGTTTGACGCTGCGATGATAATGCTCTCGGATTGGTCTCTTTCTATTAGCTGCAAAAATGCATTCAAGACGCGTCGCATCTCACCCACATCGTTATCGCGCGCCCGCTCGGCACCTATGGCATCAAACTCATCAAAGAGATAAATGCCTCGGCGCTCCCTAATTGTGTCAAAAATCTGACGCAGCTTCGCACCCGTTTCACCCATAAACTTCGTCACTAGCTTGTCCATAAGAACGATGAATAGCGGAAGTGCAAGTTCCCCAGCGAGCACCGATGCAGTCAATGTCTTTCCAGTCCCGGGCGGCCCTGCCAAGAGAAGCTTCCGGCGATTGCCCATTCCGTACTTTTGCAGCTTCCCCTTCTGTCGAAATTCTTGGAGGATTCTTTCGAGGCGCTTTCGGTTGGATTCAGCGAGAATAATATCGCCCATCCGCGCACAAGGTTCGGATGGAACAATGAGATCCTCAAGATCCCGATGGAGCGGAATAACCTTGAGTTGCCTGACTTTGGACCGATCAATGAGCAAGCGAATGTCGTTTGCGACCGCAGCATGGCCCTGACGGGCCTCATGTGCCGCGAGTTGAAGCGCGATCGTGGAGAACTGGACCTCGTCGCTCTCAAAGTGTGAGCGGATTAGAGCCTTAAGTTGGTCAGCCGTCGCCATGAATCCCTCAATGATACCTGAAACTTCCGAGGTCCATTCCGGAGAAACTAGTGTAGTGTTTCACGAATAATAACAAAAGCTGAATTGACCGCCGAACAAAGAACGACGCTTCTGACCTGCGTCAATGGGGATACAGCAGCGGTCACCGTAAGTTTCCTTAGAGGTTCGAGGGATGGGAAATATTCTTCCTTAGAGATTCCCCATGCCACCGTCGATCATCAGATTGCTCCCGACCGTGAGAAGGCGGACTCGTCGGAGGCGAGGTAGACGGCTGCATATGCGATTTCGGCGGGCGTCCCAAATCTTCCGGCATGTACCTGATTTTGGATCGACTCCGCGACTGACGCAAGATGGTCCTTTAACAGGCCGAGTTTGCCATGGAGCGGAGTCGAAATGGACCCCGGACTGATAGCATTGACGCGAATCCCTCGCGCGATCAACTCGCCGGAAAGCGTAAGGACAAACGACAGCGTGGCCGCTTTTTTCGCCGCATACACACTCGTATCGGCATTCCGATGTGGGCATTCACAGAGGTGTTGCGCACAATGGACGCCGGGATGGCAAAGAGGGGCGATTAGGACTGAATCAGGGAAAACGGCCCTTTTCCGTTGACCGCGAACGAGTGATCGAATGCCGCCTCGTTCCACTGTTCTACAGGTTTGAGCGCGGCAATACCGGCATTCACGAAAAGCACGTCGAGTCCGCCCCATGCTTGCAGGATGGATTGCGCGACCTGCCGTTGTGCCGCTACGTCGCTCGAATCCGACGGGATGATCAACACATCCTCCTGCAACTCGCTGCGAGCGCTGGCGAGCGTTTCCGGATTCCGTCCCGTTATGGCGACACCCGCCCCCTCCCAGAGGAAATGCTTCGCCGTCTCCAGGCCGATCCCACTGGTACCGCCGGTGATGAGGGCACGCTTACCCTTGAGCCGGTTCCTTGCCTTGCTTCCTGCGAAAGTCTAGTTTGCGTATGCTCCCACTCTACGACAGGAGACCACTCCCATCCGTGCAGCCAGAACAGGGCATCTTGACCGATCGGGTCGCGGCGCTACTGCTGGGGGGAGAATACCGGCGGCAACTCCGCTTCCAGATTGACCGGCACGCCCGTGATGGGGTGATGGAAGTTCAAATATTGTGCGTGGAGAAAATACCCGCCATCGCCGGGAAGGCCGGGGAGATTTTCCAGGGGCTGGCCGGTTGGTCCGTAGAGGGGATCGCCGACCAGGGGGTGGCCGATGGAGGCCAGATGGATGCGGATTTGATGCGGGCGGCCGGAGTGCAGGCTTACTTCGAATGTCGTCGTGATGGGGGTACGGGTAACCACCCTGGCCAGGGACTTAGACGGTTTGCCCGTTGGACTGGCCGCCCACACCGAGCCGATGAGCGGATGCGGGACAAGGCCGATGGGCGTGCAGATTTCATACTCCTCCCTCTCCGCCACGTTTTGCGCCAGCGCCCGGTAGATTTTTTGGACTTTTGGCGTGTTCCAGTTTGCGAACAGCGCCGCGGCCGATTCCGGGGTTTTCGCGAAGAGAACAATGCCGGTGGTGGCCCGGCCCAGACGGTGGGCTGGATTGGCGGCCGGATATTGCTGTTGGACCAAACGCAATAGAGTGTTTTCCATGAAGCCGCCCCCCGGGAGAGTCGGGAGGCCGCTGGGTTTGTCCACCGCCAATAGATGCGCGTCTTCCCAAATCACCGCGAAACGGCGCGGGGCGTCCGGTTCTACCCAGGGCGGACGGTTCCAGACCAGCGTCTGGCCCTGGCTGATCGATTCCCCTCCCGTGGCGGGCACCCCGTCCAGGGTCACCTCTCCGTTATTCAACTTCTCCTGCCAGGACTCCAGGCTGGAATGGGGATACTGATTCACCAGATGAGTGATCAGCTGCTGCCCATGATATTTGCTGCTAATGACGCTGGTATAGGCGTGCCCCTGATTCCGCATTTCGTCCATACCGTGCGCGCCGGCGCAGGCCACGTTCCCTTCCGCTCCCATTGGAGCATAGCAGCCGAAACCAACGGGATGCGAACTTGTTGATAAAACAGAAGATATAGTCGAGACAACCCCTCATAATCCGCTGGCCTTTGACGGCTACTGTCCCTTAGGATCAAAAACGTGAGGGATAGACACACTTTTCACGAACACACCGAGGACCAGATAGCGGCCGGGATTGGCCCCGGAAGATTGGACATCGCCTATCAACGCCTGGGAGAGCCGGACGCGCCGGCGCTGCTGCTGATTATCGGTTTGGCGTGCCAGTCCATCCATTGGCCGGATTCGTTTTGCAATTTGCTGCTGGCCGCGGGGATGCAGGTGATTCGTTTCGACAATCGCGATGCGGGGCTTTCGACGCATCTGCACGAGGCTCCGGCTCCGAACCTGCCCGCCGTACTGGAGGGCGATTGTTCCTCCGTTTCCTACACGCTTTCCGATATGGCGGATGACACGGCGGCGCTATTGGATTTCCTGGATATTCCCAGCGCTCATGTGGTGGGCGCTTCCATGGGCGGGCAGATTGCCCAGACTTTGGCGATTCGACATCCGGAGCGGGTCCGCTCCTTGACATCGCTGATGGCGACGACGGGGGACCGGACGGTTGGCCAAGCGGACGCCGCGGTGATGGGCGAGTTGTTCACGGGGCCTCCTCCGGCGACGCGGGACGCGGTGATTGCGCAGATGGTGCGGGCGGCGCGAATTGTAGGGTCACCCGCGTTCCCGGCCATTGAGGGCGATGTGGCGGCACGGGCCGGGCGGGCGTATGACCGTTCCTACGACCTGGCGGGGATCGGACGGCAGGCGGTGGCCACGGTGGCTTCCGGCGACCGTACGGAACAGCTGCGGCAGTTGCGGATGCCCACGTTGGTGATCCACGGGTTGGCGGACCGGATGTGCGCCGCCAGCGGGGGACAGGCGACGGCGGAGGCGATTCCGGGCGCGGAACTGTGGCTGGTGGAAGGGATGGGCCACGACTTGCCCACGGCGCTGCAACCGGCGGTTGCCGCACGGATTGCGGCGTTGGTCCGGCGGGCGGAAGAGGAGTGCCGGGCCGACAGGACGTGAACGGCGTTGCCGATTTGCGAGAGAATTGGCGGCATGCGAATTCGACTGTGGTTGGCGGCGCTGGTGGTGCTGGCGGGATGTGGGTCGAAAGAGCCCGCGGCGAAGGCTCCGGAGAAGAAGCGGGAGGCGACACAGGCTCCGGCGATCTATAAAGTCCGGATGGAGACGACGAAGGGCCCGATTGTGGTGGAAGTGCATAGAGACTGGGCTCCGCGGGGAGCCGACCATTTCTACACGCTGGTGCAGGAGAAGTTCTACGACGGCGTGAAGTTCCACCGGGTGGTGCGGCGGTTTGTGGCCCAGTTCGGCATCAATCCTGACATGAAGAAAGACCAGTTGTGGCGTACGTTGGAACTGCCGGACGATGCGGTGAAACAGAAGAACGTACGGGGCACGCTGACGTTTGCGGCTCGGGGACCGAATACGCGGACGACGCAGCTGTTCTTCAATCTGACGGACAATTCGGCGCTGCTGGACAAGGACGGGTTTGCGCCGCTGGGCAAGGTGGTGGAGGGGTTGGAAATTTTGGACCAGTTGGCCTTTGTCTATGGGGACATGCCGCCGCGGGGGAGCGGTCCGGACCCGAAGCAGATACAGACGATTGGCTACAGCTATTTAGACCGGGAGTTTCCGCGGTTGGATACAATCACGACAGCAAAGGTCACCGAATAACCATGGAAAGACGGCAATTTCTACAAGCAACCTCGGCAGCGCTCGGGGTGACGATGGAGACGCTGGCGGCGGCCCCGATGCCGATGGGCACGCTGGGCAAGAGCGGACTGCGGGTTTCGCGGTTTACGCTGGGCGGTTTTCATATGCGGGTCCGCGGGGAAGAGGAGGGCGTACGGATTATCCGCCGCGCGATTGAGCTGGGCGTGGTGATGTTCGATTCGGCGGCGAAGTATCACAACGGCGAGAGCGATGTGACCTACGGCAAGGCGATTGACAAGGCGACGCGGAAGAAGGTGCTGCTGATGTCGAAGGCCGAGTTGCGCGATAAGAAGGGCGCGATGGGCCAGTTGGAAACTACGCTGAAGCGGATGAACACCGACTACCTGGACTTGTGGTGCTGCCACGAGGTGTCACGGCTGGACGAGGTGGAGAAGATCTTCGGGCCGGGCGGTTCGCTGGAAGCGTTCGTGGAAGCGAAGAAAAAGGGCATGGTGCGGCATATCGGCTTTACGGGACATCACGACCCGGAGGTGCACCAGGCGCTTTTGAAGGGCTTTGACGGCTGGGAAACGGTACAGCATCCGGTGAACCTGATTGATCCGCATTATCTGAGCTTTATTCAGAATGTGCTGCCGAAGGTGCGGGCAAAGGGGTTGGGCTTGCTGGCGATGAAGTCGAATGCGATTGGCGGGATTACGAAGGAAAAAGTAGCGACGATTCAGGAGTGCCTGCGGTATACGTGGTCGCACGACGTGGATACGCTGGTGAGCGGGGTGGAGACGGTGGCGCAGCTGGAAGAGAACGTTCTGGCTTGCAAGACGTTCCAGAAGATGTCGCGGGCGGAGATTTCATCGCTATTGGACCGGACTTCCAAAGGGCCGATTGGTTCCAAGGTGGAACGGTACAAGAAACCGGAAAAGGCGGCGATTCTGGAGCATTTCACGCCGCATGTGGATGGCGAGCTGGTTTAGCCTTCGTTCGTTTGGCGGACGGCCGGCGCGAATCCGGTGCACACGGGACTCGCGGCGGCCGTTTGCCGTTTAGACGCTCAGCACGGGGCAAGGCGATTCGCGGATGATGGCGTAGCTGTGGGTGCGGAGGCGGCCGAGGAGACCTTTGTCGGAGTGGCGGCCGAGGACGACGAGATCGGCGTGAACGGTTTCGGCCACTTGCCGGACGACCTTGGCGGCTTCGCCGGGGATGACATGCACTTTGACATCGATGCCCGCTTCGGCGGCGGTCTTTTCGATGCGCTCCTGGAGGAGACGAGCGATTTCGATGCGCCAGGACGGATCGACATAGTGACCGGCTCCGGCTCCGTCATCGGGACTTGCGTGCACGACATGGAGGGCGGCTCCGAAGGACTTCGCCAGTTCGGCCCCAGCGGCGATGAGGTGCGAGGAACGGGCGTCGACGTCCGTGGCGACCAGGATGGCGCTTACCTGCGGGACGTCGCTGGCGGGGGCTTCGACGTGGGCGCCGGTGAGGACGGGAATGGGGGAGTCACTCAGTACCTTGGCCGCGACGGAACCGAGCAGGAAGCGGCGGAAGGGGCTGTAGCCGTGGGTGCCGATCATGATGAGGTCGGCATGCCATTGGCGGGCAACGCGGATGATCTCGGTGGCGGGATCGCCTTCGCAGAAGAGCGGGGTCACTTTGCAGCCGGCGAGATGGTGATCGACGAAATCGGCCAGCTGTTTTTCCAGGAGCGGGCGCTGCTGCGTATACCAATCGAGGACGACGGCGGAGGGAACATCGACGCCTTCGGCAGCGAGTTGGAAGGGGCGCATGACATGAACGGCGACGATGGCCGAGCCGTATTGGTTGGCCAGGACACGGGCGTGGGCCGCGGTGACGGCGGCACGGGCGGAGAAATCGACGGGCAGGATGATGGTTTGTGGGGTAGTCATAAATGGCTCCGGATAAGTCCTTCCACCACTACGATACCCCTTCAATGCGGCGTTATCCATCTGAATAATTAGTCGCTCTTTGGCGGATACAATGGCTGACTAACCGCTTTGCGGGGTTGGCGGACGCATAAGTATCCGAGGGGCGAATAATTGTCTTGACGAGCGGCCCTTTTTATACAACCATATGGTTGTGGATGAATTAAGCCAAACGTTTTCGGCGCTCTCCGATCCGACGCGGCGGGCCATTTTAGTGCGATTGGCGCAGGGTCCGGCGACGGTGAACGAGTTGGCTGTGCCGTTTCAGATGACGCAGCAGGCGGTTTCCAAGCACCTGGCGTATTTGGAGAAGGCGTCACTGATCGAGAAGAAGAAGGCGGGGCGGCAGCAGGTTTGCGTGCTGCGGCCGGATGCGTTCGACCCGATGAAGGATTGGATTCTGGCATGTCAATCGTTCTGGGCGGAGAGCTTTGCGCGGTTGGCGGAGTTAGTCGAGAAAGAGAAGGGGTATGGAGAGTAAACGCTATTTGACGATTTCGCATCGTTTTCACGCGCCGCGGGAGAGGGTGTTCCGTATGTGGACAACCGCGGAGTTTTTGCAGCTTTGGTATTCGCCCCGGAGTTGCCAGTTACAGATACATAATTATGACTTCCAGGTGGGAGGGGCCTTCCGCACGACGATTTTGACGCCGGATGGGAAGGGTTGCCATTGCGCGGGGCATTTCGACGCGATTGAGGCTCCGGCGCGGATTGTCTACACGATGTTCTTTGCCGGCGCCAATGGCGAGATGGTTTCGCCGGAAGCAGTGGGACGCGGCGCGGAGTGGCCGGAGAAGACTGTGGTGACCGTGACATTCGACGAAGAAGGCGGGAAAACTTTGTTGACGCTGCACCAGACGCTGCCGGAACAGTTAGCGAAAGAGAGCGGAGCGTACGGAGGCTGGGAAGAGATGCTGGAGCGGCTGGAGGAGGAGATTTGGGCGAACGTGC
The DNA here is from genome assembly GCA_035714175.1 of Bryobacteraceae bacterium. Lineage (GTDB taxonomy): Bacteria > Acidobacteriota > Terriglobia > Bryobacterales > Bryobacteraceae. The sequence continues at coordinate 55,399 of DASTML010000118.1, forward strand.
GCGGATAGAATGAACGCTATGCGTTTTCTGTTCGTGCTGGCGGCGGCCGGCGCTACTTTGTTGGCGGAGGTCGCCAGCCCTTCGTTCGCGTTGATGCCGGATGGACGGGTGACACTTGCTTGCTCGACGCCGGGGGCGGTGATCCGGTACACGTTCGAAGAGAAAGATCCGGACAAGTCGGCGGGCGTTTACCTGGCTCCGGTGGCGATTCCGGCGGGGCGGACGATCCGGGCGCGGGCCTTTTCGGCGGACGGAACGGAACAGAGCCTGCTGACGGTTGTGGCGGGGCGCGGGATGCCTTCGACGCTGATCGAAGTTACGCAGAACCGGGACTGGAAGAACTATGACTGGGCGCAGCGGCACGCGGCGATTGTGCGGCGCATGCAGGAGCAGCCGCCGGACGTGGTGATGCTGGGCGATTCGATTACGCATTTCTGGGGCGGGCTGCCGTCAGACGCGCGGGCGCGGGGGGCGGCGGTTTGGGAGAAGTATTTCGGGAAACGCAAGGTGGTCAATATCGGCTATGGGTGGGACCGGACGGAGAACGTACTGTGGCGGTTGCGGCATGGGGAGATTGACGGGATTGCGCCGAAGGCGGTGGTGGTGATGATTGGCACGAACAATGCGGCGATCAATACGGTGGAGGAGATCGCGGCGGGAGTGGAGGCGATCTGCGGGGAGTTGCATACGCGGCTGCCGCGGGCGCAGATTCTGCTCCTGGGGATTTTTCCACGAGGCGCGAAACCGAATCCGGTGCGGGAGAAGATGGATGCGGTGAATGGGCTGCTGGCGGGGTTGCATGGAAAAGGGAATGTGACCTACCTGGATATTGGAAAGGTGTTTTTGGAGGCGGATGGGACGATTTCTCCGGAGATCATGAACGACTACCTGCATCCGACGGCAGCGGGCTATGAGCGTTGGGCAGCGGCGATGGAGCCGACATTACGGCGGCTGCTGGGAGAATAGAGGGGCGCTTCCATTCGTTGTTACGCGCGTATATACTGGCCGCGACGATTGGTTTGCCATGCGGAAAGCATTCCTTTGCATCGCGCTCTGCGGCACTGCCTGGGCACAGGGCGACGACACATTTGCCGGCGCGCACGCCGCCATTTTGCAACCGAAGAAGAAGCCGGACGCGGGTGCGCTGACGGCGCGCGTGGCCGCGGCCCTGCCGAAGGGGACCGCGGGCGCCGGGAACGTGCGGCGCGTCAATTATATTGACCAGCAGATCTTCGGGAAGATGGAGAGCGACGGCGTGGCCCATGCGCCGTTCGCCAGCGATGGAGAGTTCTTCCGGCGCGTGCATCTGGACTTGACGGGACGGATTCCGGCGGCGGGCGCGGTGCAGGCATTTTTGGAGAGCACAGAACCGTTGAAGCGCGATCGGCTAATCGATGAGCTTCTGGCCAGCGAGGCATTTGTCGATAAGTGGTCCTACTTCTTTATGGACCTGCTGCGGGCCAACGGAAAGATGGGCCGTGGCGTACAACTGTTCCACTATTGGCTGAAAGAGGGACTGCGTAGCGACCGGCCGTATGACGATATGGTGCGATCCATGATCGCGGCGTCGGCCAAGAGCAATCTGGTGGTGGCGTCGGCAAATCTGATCGTCCGGGAGCACGTGGAAGGCAAGCCGGGGCAGGCGACCGACGGTGACGATATCAGTAAAGTACATCAGTTGGATACGCATGACGAGTTGGCGATTCTGTACGGAAAGACTTTCCTGGGCGTGAACTTTTCCTGCGTGTCGTGCCATGACGGGCAGGCGCATCTGGAAAAAGTGAACGTATGGCTGACCGGAAAGACGCGCCGTGAGTTCTTTGCCTTTGCGAGCTTCTTGGGGAAGACGCGCTACATCCCGCATACCGAAGACACGCAGGCCGTGATGGGGCATTTTGTGGTGGACGATCTGGCTCCGGGTTATAACACCAAGGGCGGGAGCATGCTGCGGACACCGCGATGGGGCGGCGCGAATTCGCCCGCGTTTCCGCTGACCGGGGAGAAGGCGCGGGAACAGGCCGAGCCTCGCGAGGAACTGGCACGGATGTTGACTGCGCATCCGCAGTTTGCGCGGGCAACGGCGAACTTGTTGTGGGCGCGCATGATGGGACGCGGCATTGTGGAACCATATGATGAGTTTGATCTGGCGCGGCAGGATCCCAGACATATTCCGGAGGGTTGGCAGTTGCAGCCTTCGCATCCTGAACTGCTGGACCAGTTGGCAACGGATTTCCGAAGTCATCAGTTCCGGTTGAAGCACCTGCTGCGTACGATCTGCCGGTCAAGCGCGTACCAGCTATCGGCGCGCTACCCGGGCGAGTGGAAAGATGCCTTTACGCCGTATTTTGCCCGGAAATTTGTGCGGATGCTGACGGCGGAAGAGGTGCACGACGCGCTGGCGACGGCGACGGGCCGGCCGGGAGCGTTTCGATACGGCGGCGAAAAGGTGCCGATGGCAATGCAGGCGACGACTCCGTCGGCATCCGGAGAGTTGAAGAGCTTTATGACCGCGTTTGGGCAATCGAACCGGAGCAATCCGCCGCGGCCGCCGGCAGCGTCGCCCTTGCAACCGCTACTGATGATGCGGTCCCCGGTGGTGACGGATCGCGTACTGGCGGAAAAAGACGGCCGGGTGCAGAACGTATTGGCCGCCTACGCGGACAACGGGGCCGTGGTGGAGCAACTGTTTTTGGGGACCCTGTCCCGCTATCCGCAACCCGAGGAGAAGAATGCGGCGATGGCGGCGCTGCACGAAGACCGGGTGCGAGGCGCGCAAAACCTGCAGTGGGCGCTGCTGAACCTGGCCGAATTTCTGTACAACTACTGAGGACTTCTGATGAAGACGGTTGCGGAACTATTGCCGACGCGGAGAGAACTGCTGCAGTTTGGCGGCGCCGGTCTGGCCGGGGCGGCAGCGCACGCGCTGTGGCCGCTGCCGGTGGGAGCGGCCACAAAAACGAACCCGCGCGGCTCGGCGCGGAATGTCATCTACTACGAATTTTCCGGCGCGATCAGCCACGTGGACGGGTTCGATTTCAAAGAGAATCCGGCAACACCCAAGGATTTCAATGTCCGGCGGCTCACCAACGGCGCCTACCTTTCCCACTTTTTGTTTCCGCGCGTGGAAGCAGTGATGGACAAAGTCTGCCTGCTGCGGTCGCTCCGCAGTCATGAGCAGGTACATTTCCGCGGACAGTATTACGTGCAGACCGGGCGGCAGATGAATCTGGCGTTCGCGAAAGAGATTCCGGCGGTGGGGACGGTGATCGCGTCTGAGTTGGAGAAACGCCGGCGGGAGAAAGATACCTTCCCCACCTACGTTTCGTTCAACCTGGAAAAAGGAGCGGCCGGGGCACTAGCCACCGGTTTTCTGCCGCCCCAGTTTGCCGTGTTCGATATGGACCCACAGGCGGCGCTAAAAGGGATGGCGTTGGACCAGAAGGCAATCGAACTGGTGGAGGAGCGCTGGCGACTGCTGGAGGCCTTGCGCAGCGCGGGTGGAAAGCGGACGGCCGAATATGGCGGCGAAATGCAGACCTTTGACCGCTTTAGCGAGACGGCCCACCAGTTGATTGGAGACTCCCGTTGGCCGGAGGCGTTCCGGACAAGGACGCAAGACACGGAGCGGTACGGCAATACGGCGGTGGGACTCTCATGCATTCTCGCACGCAATCTGCTGATGCAGGATGCGGGGACGCGGTACATCCATATCTGCCACCCTGGATGGGACCATCACGTACGAATCTGGGACCGGAGCGCCTCCTCCAATCACTACAAGCTGATCGCCGAGTTCGACCCGGCATTTGCGAGCCTGCTGGAGGACCTTGCCGCAACGCCATCGAAAGCGGCGCCTGGCAAGACGCTTCTCGACGAGACGCTGGTGGTGGCGATGGGCGAGTTCGGCCGGACTCCCGGCGACCTGAACCATATGAAGGGGCGGGATCACTACAACCCGTGCTTCCCTGCCCTGTTTGCCGGCGCAGGGGTAAAAGGCGGACAGATCCTGGGCCGCACCAACACGGACGGAACCAAGTGCGAAGAGACGGGATGGAAGCACGCCAAGGAGCAACCGAAGATTGAAAACGTGGTGGCGACTCTGTATTCGGCGCTAGGCATTGACTGGGGAAAAGAGGTCCATGGGCTACCGTCGGGACGGACTTATGCCTATGTCGATCCGTTGGGCGCAAACGGGTTTATCCCGACCGACGAAATCGCGACGATTTACGGATGAGGGCCTTCCTTTGGATGTGGGCGGGCGTGCTGCTGGGAGCCGAGGCGGGTATGGTGTTTTTTCCCGCCGGAGAGTTCCGCCGGGGGCGCACCTATGAAGATCCGGAGACGCGCGTGGCGTGGTACCCGAATCCGCTACGGGACGACTTGCCGGTACGCTCCCTGTCGATTGCACCGTTCTACCTGGATGAGCATGAGGTCACCATCGGGGAATACGCGGCGTTCGTACGGAAGACCGGACATCGCGCTCCTCCTGTCTGGGCCGACGGGCGGCCACCGGCCAACAAGGACCGGCAGCCGGTGGCCGATGTGAGTTGGGAGGACGCCACCGCATATTGCGACTGGCAGGGGAAAAGGCTGCCCACCGAGGCCGAGTGGGAACGGGCGTGCCGCGGATTGGCCGAGAACGAAAAATATCCCTGGGGAGATGCCCCCCCGGAAAAACGTCTGGCAAGATTCGACGGGTTGGATGGCCCGGCCCCGGCGTGCAGTTTGCCGAGAAGTCGGGCGGGACTGTGCGATATGGCGGGCAACGTGTGGGAGTGGACGGGAGACTGGTACGCAAAGGATTACTATGCCACCGCGCCCACACAGAATCCGAAGGGTCCGGAGACGGGAATGTACCGGGTACTTCGAGGCGGATCGTGGTTCGATAAACCAGATTTTCTGACCTGCTCCCACCGCAGTTGGGCCCGCTCCGGAGAACGCAGCCCCAATATCGGATTCCGGTGCGCGAAGAGTTTTGGAAAGCGTTAGTTGACCGGCCCCCGCGGTACGCTGCGGCCGGCTTCCTCAAAGTGAATGCCAGTGAAGTTCTCGCCGAGGTCATCAAAGGTGATGCGGTCCGTGGGGTGATTTCCGCGTCCGGGCCGGAGCGTGATGCAGGCGGTGCGGGCGAAAGGCTGACCGTCGCGGGCGAGCGATACCCAGAAGCTGCGTCCGAGTTCTTCGGGCGTACGAGCGCAGACAGCTAGTGTCAATGTGCCGTCGTAGTTGCTGAATAGTGCCGCATGTACGGGGTGGAAGGGATGTTCGGCGTAAAGGAGAATTTCGCTGAGGGAAGATCGGGGACGGTCGGAAGAGGGGACAAGCAGTTCCATACGTTGAGTTTGCGGGGGTAGTGGCTGATGGATCGAGGGGAGAATTGCATAAAATGCAGGGGTTGCGTTGGGAAAAAAATGGATCTACGCTTTGAGTGTTGGTCCAAAGATGGACTCGCGGTACCCCATTTCGGCAGGCAAGGACGTCCAAGATGGGGCGAAGGCGAATCCAACTCTAATTATCTGGGGCGATCCGGTATGGGATGCGGTGGTGGGACCGGTCCTGGATGCGGTGCGGGAGGCTTTGGCAGATACAGCCCGGGGCGGGCCGATCGTCGAACGGGTGGTTGCGGCTTGGAAAAGTGGGAAGCCGGTTGGATCCAACAAGGATTTGGCAGAGGAACTGTGTTGGGATGTTGGGGATGTCGCCGAGGGATTCCGCCTGGTTCGGGAACGGATGCGAGAGTGGCAGCACCCAGCGGTCCAACTGCGCTTGCGGGAATATACGAGGGCGCTGGAGGTTACGCCGAGAACAGGAGTGCGGACGGCGGGCGATTTGCTGCTTTCGATCGGTGGGAGAAGAGCGGACGAGGCCGGGAGCGCGATGGCGGGAGCGTTGCCGGCGGCTCGCGGCCGTGGACTGCGGGTGTACTGCGAACAGCCACGGGACGCCGAAGAGCAGGCGCGCGTGTTGGATGCGGGAGCCTATGCGGGCTACCTGGTGCTGCCGGTGGATGAGACGGACGACTTTGGCGTTTTCGCACGGCTAGAGGCAGCGGGCGGACGCGTGGCGCTGCTTGATTTGGCAACCCGGAATAGCCGGTTGCCCTGCGTCACGTTCGACTATGCGGGAGCGGGACTTTATTGCAGCCAGCAATTGATTGCGCTGGGTTGCCAGGATGTGGTGCTGTTGGCGCGGGAGAATGACTCCCGAACCTTCGCCATGGCGGAGGGTTGCCGGCGCGCGGTACGGCGTGCCGGGCTCCGGATTCATCGGCTTACCACGGTGGACGGCACGGCCCTGGATGCTCTCTGCCGCCTGCAGGAGCAAAACCTGATGAAAAAAGGCGGCACCAAACTCGGGCTATTGTGCGCGGATGGGGTGTTGGGAGAGGAGGTCCTGCGCTTCCTGGACGGAGCGGCCCCACATGAGTGGAACCTTGCGGTAGCGGTGGTGGGCGGGCGCCGGTGGGCGGCGCGTCATTGGGCGGAATTGGTTTGGGTGGAGTTGGACTTCGCGGAGTTGGCCGCCGCCGGCGTGCGATATCTGTTGGGTACACACGGCCATGCCGTTCCCCGGGTGACACCGCGCTACGAACAGTGGGTACCGAGAAAACCGGCGGGCAGCGCGGGAGATACGGAGCAGGAGACCTGGCGGCCGGTGAAGGCCGGTTAGGCCATTCGGCGGATCATACGGGCGGGCAGCGTAATCAGCGCTGCGACGAGGTCCAAAACGCCACCCACGGCCACCCCTACAATGCGAAAAGGCAGCAAGAGTACCCACACAATCGGGTAGGCGACCAGCGCGAGGAGTGCCAGCGGCCAGCAGAGGCAAAGCAGAATACACCACATGAGGAATTTCAGCATGACGTCTCTCGCAATAGGGTACGCAAACGGATGGGGATAAGTTCCCTGTAGAATGGCGGCATGCGCTTGCCCGTTGGAGTGTTGCTGTGCGGGTTGCTGCCGGTGCTCGCCCAACCGGCTGCGGGTGTCCGCAATCGCCGGCTGGAGGCAGCGGTAGAAGCGGAGCGAGTGCGGCAAGGCGTGGTGGGCCTGACGATCGCGGCGGCAATGCAGGGTACGAGGCGGTGGTCGGGCGCATTTGGGAAGGCAGACCTGGAAAATGACGTCCCGGTGCGGGTATCGACTTTGTTCCGGAGCGGCTCCTTGGCGAAACCGATTACGGCGACGGCCGCGTTGCAACTCTGGGAGCGGGGCAAACTGGACCTGGACGCTCCGGTGCAAAAGTATGTTCCCTCTTTCCCGGAAAAGCCCTGGCGGATCACGGTGCGTCTGTTGCTGGGACACCTGGGCGGCATACGGTCCTACCGGGGCGAAGAGTTGGACAGCACGCACCACTACACAGACATCCTGGGGCCGTTGCGGATGTTCAGTGCAGATGCGCTGGCGCATGCGCCACGCTCCAAGTATCTCTATTCCTCCTATGGGTTTAACCTGGTAGGGGCGGCCGTAGAAGCCGCAGCGGGTGAGCCGTTTCTGGAATATCTGGAGGAGAATATCTTCCGGATCGCCAAGATGGAGTCAACGCGCGATGACGATACCCGGGAGATCGTGCCCAATCGCACGCGCTGGTACTCCCGGACCAAGAACGGTCAAATCATCAACGCACCGCTAGCCGATACGTCCAACAAGATTCCCGGCGGCGGCATGCTGACGACAGCGGAAGATCTATTGCGCTTTGCCGGGGCTTGGGAGCAGGAGAAGCTTCTGAAACGGTCCACAATGCGGATGCAGACCGAACGGCAGAAACTCGCCGACGGCAGCGCAACCGGCTACGGACTGGGATGGAACGTCTCGCCGATCGCCGGCAAATCCGCTATCAGCCATAGCGGCAATGTGCACGGGTGCCGTTCTCTACTTGTTCTATTCCCCGAGTCGAAAACGACGATTGCGGTACTCAGCAACTCTGATTTCGCAGATGCAGTGAAGTTCGTGGAAATCGTTCTAAAAACGATGGAGCCGCAGTCAAACGTGAGCCGAGTGAACAGCGTCCGAGGCGTGGTAGCTCGACCGAACTAACGGCCCCGATTCGACGTGGGCAAAACCCATTTCGTAGCCGGCCTTCTTCAAGGCGGCAAACTCATCCAACGTGACGTAGCGAACGATAGGAAGATGCTTTTTCGTGGGCTGCAAGTATTGGCCGAGCGTGAGAATGTCCACACGGTGGGCGCGCAGGTCCCGCATGACGCGGAGAACTTCGTCTATGGTTTCCCCGAGCCCAAGCATCAGCCCTGACTTAACCGGCGTTTCCGGACGAAGACTCTTCGCGTAAGCGAGCATTTCCAGTGAGCGCGGATAGTCCGCACCCAGCCGCACAGTACGGTATAAGCGGGGCACGGTTTCGGTGTTGTGATTGAGAACTTCCGGACCCGCGTCCATGACAATTTGCATGGAATCGTATTTGCCCTGGAAGTCAGGAACAAGGACCTCGACCTGGCAGCCGGGAACGCGTTCATGAATCGCGCGAATGGTCATCGCGAAGAGTTCCGCTCCCCCATCCTTGCGGTCATCGCGATTCACGCTGGTGATGACGGCGTGCTTCAACCCCATTTGAAAAACGGCTTCGGCGACACGCCGCGGCTCGTCCATATCCACATCCAGGGGCGCACCTTTTTGCACCGCGCAGAAACCGCAGCGGCGCGTACACATGTTGCCCAGGATCATGAACGTGGCCGTGCGCTGATTCCAACATTCACCAATGTTGGGGCAGGCGGCGGACTCGCAGACCGTGTGCAACTGCAGCTCTTGAACGAGCGTTTTCAGTTGGCGGTAGTTCTCGCCCACCGGAGCGGGCGCTTTCAGCCACTTGGGCCGTTCCAGCTTGGATTGGATGCTGACGAGCACTGTTCCTATTCTACAGGCCCGCGGCGGCCACGCGCGCCTCAATCGTGCTGTCCGGGCGGAGGTTGCGGATGCGAAGGTCAATGCCGGCTTCCGCGGCGAGGTCCAACGCGGCTTGCGGGATGAGCCCGATCAACTCCGTAGCGCGCACAGAGACGCCGTGGCCGGCGGCCAACTGGTCGATGCGGGGGAGGATGCGGTGCGGCGGAGTTGCTTCATAATCCGTCACATTGAGAGAAACCTGCACGATGCCTTGCGAAGCCAAGGGCAGACCCAACGCCCGAACTCCCGGAAAGCCGCCGTTGGCTTCCCGGACGACGGAGGCAATGGATTTGGCGATTTCCACATCCTGGGTTTCCAGCTCAATGTTCCAGGCGATCAGGATTTTGCGAGCCCCCACCGCAACGGCGCCCGCGGTGGGATGCAGCTCCGCCTGGCCGTAGTCGGGAAACCGCTGCAGATCGGTTTTGACGGCCTCGCGCAATTTTTCAAAACCGATCTGGCGCACATTGGGGAGCGAACGCCGCTCCGGAAGAACCGCAGCTTCGCCATAGAGGTAGACAGGGATGCCAAACCGATTCCAGATTTCGCCGCCCACGCTATGCGCGATCCATCCGCATTCCACGATGGTGATGCGCCGGAGCGGAACGAAGGGAATGACGTCAGCAGCGCCGATGCGGGGATGAACGCCGTCCTGTTGCGTGAGATCGATCCATTCCGCGGCAGCACCGACGGCACGGACCGCGGCTTCTCCGACGAACTGCGGAGCTCCGGCGAAGGTAATGACGGTCCGGTTGTGATCGGCGTCGCTATCGACGTCCAACACGGCGACGCCATCGACGCCTCGCACCGACGAAACGATCGCCTCTATGACTTCAGGCCGCCGGCCTTCGGAAAAATTCGCAACGCACTCTACCAGGGGTCCATCGCCGCTCATGCAACCAAGTTACCAGCCTGTACGATTTTTGACACGATATTGACGCCCTGGAAATTCACCATATCGCGGTAGTCGGAGACGTGAAGTACAAGCAGATCGGCAGACTTGCCGGGTTCGATAGAGCCGTAGCGGGCCGAAGCGCCTAGGGAGTGGGCGGCATTGATGGTGGCGAGGGAAATAGCCTCCGCCATATCGAGGCCGCCAGTGCGAACGAGATCGAGCAGGACGGTCTGCATGCTGCAGGTTCCGCCGGGAAGAGAGTCAAAACCGGAGCCAGCGGCGATGGCGGCGTCGGCATCGAGCAGGGCCCGGGCAGAGTGAAACGCATCGGGCGCCAGGATGGCGCAGGCGGGCGAATCGGCCAGAAGCGCTGCCTGCGCCCGATTGAGAACGGAGTCGATATCGATGGTGAACGCTCCATAGGCAAGGGCCAGCCCGAGCCAATCCTGCCGCTCGGGCGCGAGACACCGGACGCGAAGAGCCGGCCCCAGTCCGTGGAGAAGGCGGAGCGTGGAGCGGGAGTGGGTCAGAATATCAAAGCGCAGGAAGGCGGCGAGGTTTCTGCGGACAGCACGCTGCAGTTGGCCCTCGTCAATGGCATGATCCACGTCCAGCGTGGCAATCAGGGCGGGAGATACGGGGTCCGCCGCGGCCAGGGAGCGAAGAGGAAAATAAGTGCCGCAAATACCGATAGCGGTAGAACCGTGGGCAAAGGCGAGTTGGAGGAGGCGGCGGGAAGCGAGCGAGTTGGCGGAAACGGCCAGATTCGCATCGAGGAAACCGGGCATCACGACGCAACCATGCGCATCGTACACAATCGCGTGGCGAGCCTCCGACAGATTATCGACACGCCGCGACTGGCCTACGGTAACAATCCGTCCATTCCGAATGAGAACCGAACCGTCGTTGATGATCCCAAGATCCAAGCATTGCGAGCCGCGGCGGACTCCTTCAGCGCCCCGCAACGTCAGCAGTTGCCGGGCGCCACGCAGCAGCAGCGGACGATGCATTCTTTCGTGGCGGGTAGCCGGATACCTACTGCCTGTTGTAGCACGGAACGTTTACCTTTCCGCCGGCGGGAGGGCTGCGTTATGATGGCGGCAACTATGCAACGCCGCCTGTTCCTCAGCCTGATACCCGCAGTGGCCGCCGCCGGCGAACCGGGTCCGCGCCTGCGCCCGGCGCTGTGCGCCTACTCGTTTCGCAAAGAGCTGGAAAGCAAAAAAATGTCCTATGAAGACGTCATTCGCTACGCGGCCGAGCACAAACTGGACGGGGTGGACCTGACGGTCTATTGGTTTCCCTCCACGGAGGACAGATTTTTGTACGGCCTCAAGCAGTTGGCCTACAAACTGGGCGTGGAGATTTATTCGATTTCGATTCGCACCGATATGTGCAAACGGCCCGGGCCGGAAGCAGACAAAGAGATTGGCGAGGTGCGGAAGTGGGTGGACGTGGCGGCCAAACTCGGCGCCGGACATATTCGCGTTTTTGGCGGAAAGATTCCCCAGGGATCGAGCGAGGCGGAGGCGGCCGGATGGGTAGTGCAGGTTCTGGGCCGTGCGGCCGAATATGCCGGCAGCAAGGGCGTGATTCTAGGGCTTGAGAACCACGGCGGAATTACCGACAAGGCCGAGACGATTGTCGATATCGTGAAGCGGTTGAATTCGCCGTGGGTGGCCATCAATTTGGACACCGGCAACTTCAAGACGAAAATCTACCCGCAGATTGAGTTAATCGCGCCGCATGCGGTGAATGTGCAGGTGAAGGTGGACGTGACCGAGGATGGCGTAAAAGGAAAGTCGGACTGGGACCGCGTTGCGAAGATTCTGGTTTCGAATAAGTACCGCGGTTATCTGGCCCTGGAATACGAAGCGGCCGAGAACCCCATGACGGCGATTCCCGGCCATTTAGAACGACTGCGCAAAGTGTGCGCAAAGTTTTCGAGTTAGTTGGCGACCTTCGCAGCGACAACTAGAAAGACGGCGGGTGTTGCTGTATCCAGGCTGGTTTTGCCGACCACTACCTTCTGGCCGCTTTTGATGTCGATGTCCGTAGTGAAGCCGGCGTGCAGATAGGAACTCTGCGTGTCTTTGCCTTCCTTGTCCGCGATATGGGGTTTAGGGAAATTGATCCGGAATTCGAGGCGGTTGAGATTGATTGTGGGAGAACCATCGGCCGGGGTGGTCCGAAGGCGCCGGCAACCGACAATGTAGGAGGCTTTTGCGCCGCCGGGCGATGGGACATTGAGCAGGCCGCTGGTACTGAATTCCTGTCCTTCATACCCGCGCAGCGCCGCTGACTCCAACAACCGGAACGACTTTAGCCCAAAGGTATTTCCCAGTTGCTGAACCACTGGGGCGAGATCCGCTGGGAGGGCGGCATTGCCGGCCTCGCCGCCCGCAGCCAGGATGTAGAAAACCAAGTCCACATTCTTGGCAGCCGGTGAGGCAACATCGAGATTCTTGATCGCCGTCTCGATAACGTTGACTACTGACTCCGGTCCGGTAACGATGACGAGACGGGCGCGTTCGTCCGCGTTCCATTTGGCGCGTCCGGCCGACAGCGTATCTAATACTGTCCGCGCCGTATCGATGTTCAGATGATTGATTTTCACCACGCGCGACGTCCATTCCTGGGCATATAGAGCCGCGGTCAAAAGTAGAGTAATCAGTAGCCGTTTCATTCGTCTCCTCCATCGGCGACGAGCACAATGACAACATTGGGATCGTCGGTGAAAATTGTGATCCGTCCGGCGGGCTGCGGGGCAGCGTTCGCCATCAACACTCGTTCGGGTTTTCGGGGAGCGGCCTCCGGATTTGGCCGCACAACTGTCCAGACGGGTGCCGGCGGCGGAGGCGGAGGCGTGTAGGCTAGCGTTTCAACCGGCGGCGGAGAGGGCCAGAAAAGGAACGCCAGTACTGCCGCGACGGCGAGCGCCAGCGAGGTCCGGCGGGCCGCGCGGCGGCGGCGAATTTTACCCAGAACGGCCGACCGGACGCGTTGGGCCGTCTCCTCCGGCACATTGCCGGTAATCCATTCGCTCATGCCTTGCCTCCTAACCACTCCCGCAACCGGGCGCGCGCCCTTGAGATCTGCGAACGCACCGTAACCACCGATGTTCCCAGCCGCTCCGCCACTTCCTCCGTCTCCAATCCATCCACTTCCCGCAGCAACAGCGCCGACCGTTCCTTATCCGGCAACCGTTCCATGGCCTGCCGGAGTTCAGCGAGCACCAGACCCCACTCCGCTCGCGCCGGGACTAGAGCAACACCATCCGTCAACTCCACCGAGGGGCGGCGGCGCCGCAGACGGTCCCGGCAGGCGTTCCAGGCAATCCGGAACAGCCAGGGCTCCACGGCGCGTTCGGCATCGAACTGCCCCAACGCCCGATAGAAACGAAAAAACACATCCTGCGCCGCCTCCTCCGCTTCCCCTCCCGAACCCAGTAATCGCGTACAGAGCCCCAGAACGGACCGCTCATGCCGGCGCATTAGCGCTTCAAAGGCGCGGTCATCGCCAGCCTTGGCACGGACTATGAGGCTATCCTCCATCCGTTCTACCTCCACCAGCGGGAATGTGGTTTCTGCTGCTCTCATTTCGCCGTCTGCCTTATATACGCCGGTATTTGCCGGAACGTTGAAGGCATTTGATACGATTCCTCAAGGAATATGCGGATATTGGGTTACCTTCTCGTTCTTGCCGCCGCGGCTGCCGCAGGGCAAACGGTTCAATTTTCGGGTGCGCACGCGCAGTCTATCCAGCTGCAAGCGGGACAGATGGTGGAAGTCTACGCGGGGCTGCCGTCGCCTTCAGAGTTACCGGCCAACGGACGGATTGCCGTGGAGTGGGGTAAGTATCGCAAGGTGCTGCATGCTTTTGACCCTGATTTCTTTGTCATCTACCGGGCTCCAAAAGCGGGCAGCTATTCGCTGAAGTTGTCCAAGGTGGAGAACGAAGAGCCCGTTTTCAACAAACCGCGTTGGCGGGAAACAGGGACGATTGAAAAGATTACGCCGTTTCCCCGTTCTACGCCGTGGCCGGCAGGCAAGTCCGTAAAGTTGCGCACCTGGATTAAGCCCGTTGCAGCAGGTCAAACGACCCGAGGCATGATCATTGAAGCCGAGCCGAATGACTCCATTGCCGAGGCGCAACCGATTGCCATCGGCGCGTCGGGCAACGATGAAACGCTGCACATTACCGGGGGCGCCGACGATGCCGAATACTTCGACAACGGCAACATCGGAACAGCGGGAATCGACTGGTATCGCATCGAGTACAAGGGCAAAGAACCGCGTCTGTTCACGGCGAATCTGGGATTGCCGGATCCGCTGGTGGTGGCGCAATTGTTGTTCTATACGGCAGACGGCAAGGAATACCGTGAAGGCTCCAATCCGAATGAGCGCGTGCACCAACAGACGGAAGGGCACCGCACGGCGATGTCGCGGACATTAAAGCCGGGCGGAGTGTATTTCCTGAAAGTAGAATCGAATTCGCCGGGCTATGAGGTGGAGCTGCGCATACGGCGCGCCGCACCCTACACAGATCCGAAGCAGGCGATCCGGCAGGCCATGTACGATCATTTGGGGCAGGTGGATGCGTGGCTATTGAATCGTCCGCGAGGAGCGGCGGTGGACCGCCGCATACGGGATACGGGATCGCTGCTCGGGTCACATTGCATGAGTTGCCATACGCAGTCGGGCGTGTGGGGACCTTCGGGGCCGTTGAAGTACGGGTACCGGATAGAGAACATCGTGAACTACCGGCACCTGGCGAATCTTGCCTATGAGTCGATGCGGCCAACGAATGAGTTGGCGGAGGCGGCAAATAACACGAGCCTCGCTCCGTTGGATTTAGGGGATGGTCCGGCGGGAACGCGCGTGGCCGGATTTAATGTGACCAAGTTGGAAGAGTTAGTTCCTCCGCGCCGGTTGCACTCCACGCAGCAGATACGCGCGGCCAACTTCGTTTTGCAATCGGCCGATCCGAGCGGCATCAACGCGGCCGGCCCCGGTTCCAACATCGGACAAACGCTGGTTTACCGTTTTGCCGGCGAAATTCTGAAACGCGCCTGGATCAATACGCGGAATCCTAAGTATCTGGATGCATTGGAAGAGAAGGCCAGACTATCGCTAAAAGTGAAGCCGCGCTTTTCCGACGATATGTCGAACCGCATCCTATTCTTCAAAGAGGTTTTTCCGGCGAACTTCATCCAGTTGCGAGGAGAAACCGATGAAGTAAAGAAGTTCGCCCAGGAGATCGAGGCCACGCTTGCGGAGGACGCTCGACGGCTGCGGGAGACGCAACGACCGGACGGGATGTGGCAATTCGATCCAGGAACCCAAGACGCGGCGACCGGCAAATGGAGCGTGAAAGCGGACGAGAAGGACGTGGACCCGGCTCCGACGGCGCTGGCGATCATGGCACTGCATGCCATGGGGGCGGGCGTGGAATCCGGGGAAATCCAGAAGGCCGTTGCCGGCCTGCTCAAGAAGCAAGACCCGTACGGACGATGGAACGAGCATGCTTTGACCGGTTTTGTGACTACGGCCTACACGCTGCAGGCGATGGCCCGGCTCTACCCTGCCAATGACGCAAAACCCGTTCGCGCCGATTTTGAAGCGCACGCGGGCGAATCGTTGTCCGATACGGTGGCCCGCTACCGGGCGCTGGCCCAAGTGGGCCTCGCCCCGGAAGACCGGCAGTTCACAGATATCGCTGTGGCAGGAGCAAAACACGGCAGCCCGTTGGTCCGGTATTGGGCCTACATCGCCCTTGGCGCGATCCATGATGAGCGCGGCGTGGAACAACAGATCGCCGGGTTGGGTGATCCGGTGAAAATGGTGCGGGAAGCCGCGCGTTGGGGCATGCGGCAGACGTTGTTGGACGACAAGGGCTGGGACTATCTTTTCCCTGCCCTTGCCAAGGCAGATGACCTGACGCGCGAATGGGCGGCCGGGGCGCTACTTATGCGGGCCGATACCGTGATGCCGCATTCCGCGGTAGGTTGGCCACGCCTGACGGCGGCGTTCCGCAAAATGATGCTGGATGATCCGCACCCGGCCGTGCGCGCGTGGGCGACCCGCGCGGCGTGGAATTGGTGGGTTTGGAATCCGCCGGTACGGATGGATTTGAACGATGCCTTCCTCACGATGATGGAACGCGACGAGCCGTCTGTCCTGGCGGAAAACGCGAAGCGCTATCAGACCGAAGCACTGTTTATCGCCAATGGACAGCGCGCCAATGGGAGTAAAGAGCATCAGTATCCGGAGTTGACGCTCCTGTTTGACGAACTGAGCAAGCGGCTGGACCGGCCGAATCCCCAGTTGATGAAGCGCGTCGTCAACGTCGCAGCCACTTTCTATAATCAGGCCGGGGGCGACGGCGGGCCTGGGCAAATGGGCTATGTAACGCCGAAATCGAGCGACGCAGTTGGGAAGGCGGTTTTCGCCTACTGGAACGGTCTGGCTCCGGAGTCGCCGAAGGACTGGTTGCGGCTCGCGCTGGAAGCATCGGCCAATGTGACGTATGAGCCGTTGCAGAAAAGACTCTTGGAGTATTCAACGACGGGGCCGGAAGAGTACCGCACCTTGGCGGCTACCTCACTGGCCGATCCGCGAGTCATCACGCTCAACGCGGCCCAAGAGTTCGTGGAACCGCTGATGGAACAAATAACCCGCGGCTCCAGTGAGCCGGAACGCCGCGCGGAACTGGTGAATCCTATTCTCAAACTGTTCACGCGTGCGCGCTGGAACATGCCCAAAACCGAGGAGCAGCAGAACATTTTCTACAAACTGATTCTGCCGGACTTTCCGGAAGAACGAGGCAAGTTAGAGGAAAATACCCGTGCGTTGCTGCAGATGGACAAAGACAGCCCGGACTGGTACCTGGCGCGCAGCATGGCGGGCGTTGTTCACCGCAATCCGGACCTGCAGACGGAAGCGCTGGTACGGCGTATGCCGCGGACCTATAAGACGCCGATGGAAGAGATGCTGTGGCTGGAAAGCGCACGTTGGATGCTGTCCTGGGAAACGCCCCTTCCCGAGGTGCGCGGGGCGGCGGCGGCGAACGATCCGTGGAAGAACGACCGCGACCGTTCCGCGCAACTGTTGGCCAACCAGTTAACTCGCAAAGTGGACGCAAGGCTGCGGAATGGGGCGATCAATCTCGCCGCCGCCAATACGATTGTGCGCAACCACCCCATCGTGAAAGCGGCGCTCGAAAAGGTGCAGCCGGCTCTCTACGAGGAAGATACGGCCGATGCCAAGGCGTTGAACGGCGAGTGGCGCAAGAACTTTGAATACTTCCGGGATTGGGTGGCCCCGGAACTTCTCCGGCCAAACCGGGATGATGAGTTCGCCTGCATGACCTGCCATGGTCTGGCCGGGCGGGTTCCGTCCATGGAGTTCAAGCCCGCCGACAACCGCGGGTATTTGAATGCGAAAGACCTTTGGGCCAACTACAAAATCCTGCTCGAACGCGTCAATGACGCTGATGTGGAGAACTCCAAACTGCTTCGGAAACCGCTGAACGTACAGACAGGTAAGGAGGATGGGCACCAGGGCGGCCGGCGATTTAACCCTGAAGACCGCGGATATCAGATTTTCCGCCGTTGGGTACTCGATGCCGCGGCGCTTAAGAAAGGGTCCGCCGCCCGCTAATGTCCACCAGTCCGTTCGATACCGGCCTCGACCGCAATGCGGCTAACTTTGCCCCGCTCACGCCAATCAGCTTTCTGGCTTGGGCGGCCGATGTATACCCGGAACGAATCTCCGGCATACACGGGGAACGGCGGTTTACCTGGCGCGAAACGTATCAGCGTTGCCGCCGCCTGGCCTCCGCCCTACGGCGGCTCGGCGTCGAAAGGAATACCACGGTGGCCGTCATGCTGGCGAATACACCTGAGATGTGCGAGGCGCATTTTGCGATTCCCATGGCTGGCGGCGTCATCAACACGCTCAATACGCGGCTGGATGCGGCAGCGCTCGCGTTCATGTTGCGCCACGGCGAAGCAAAGGTACTCATCACGGACCGTTCGTTTTCCCCGGTGATGGCGGAGGCGGCAGCGGGCATCCAACTGCATATCGTGGATGTCGACGATCCGGAATACGAGGGACCGGGCAAGCGGCTGGGGCAATGGGAGTACGAAGCGCTGCTTGCGAGCGGAGATCCAGATTTCGCCTGGCAGGCGCCGGCCGACGAATGGGATGCCATCGCGCTATCGTATACATCCGGGACGACGGGAGATCCGAAGGGAGTCGTCACCCATCATCGCGGCGCGTACCTGGCTGCCGTCGGCAACGCGCTCGCATGGGACATGCCGTCCTTCGCGGTGTATTTGTGGTCCGTTCCGTTGTTCCATTGCAACGGCTGGTGCCATGCCTGGGCTGTGGCGGCCAAGGCAGGGACCAATGTTTACCTGCGGAAAGTGGAGCCAGCGGCCATGTTGGAACTCATTCGGCTGCATCGCGTCACTCATTTCGGCGGGGCTCCCATTGTGCACACCATGTTGCTGAACGCGCCGGATTCCTGTTATTCCGGCATCCATCATGCCGTACATGGATATATCGCCGGCGCAGCGCCGCCGCTGGCGGTCATCGAAGGCATGGAACGGCGCGGATTCCGCATTACCCACATCTATGGCCTCACCGAAACCTACGGACCGGCCACCATCTGCGCCAAACATCCGCAATGGGACGAGTTGCCAAACCTGGAGCGCGCCCGGCTCAACGGGCGGCAGGGTGTACGGTTCTCCACCCAGGAGGGCATGACTGTGCTCGATCCGGAAACGATGCAACCCGTGCCCGCGGATGCCGAAACGATTGGAGAAGTAATGTATCGCGGCAACCTGACCATGAAGGGCTATCTCAAAAACCCTGTTGCCACGGAACAAGCGTTTGCCGGAGGGTGGTTTCACACAGGCGATCTTGGCGTCTTGCACCCGGACGGGTACGTCAAAATTAAGGATCGGTCCAAGGACATCATCATTTCCGGCGGAGAGAACATCTCCTCCCTCGAAGTCGAAGACGCCATTCATCGTCATGAAAAGGTGCTAGCCTGCGCCGTAGTCGCACAACCGGATAAGAAGTGGGGAGAATCTCCGGTCGCATTCGTCGAGTTGAAGGCAGCGGCCGAAGCGACCGAAGAAGAGCTTATCGCCCATTGCCGGGAACAACTGGCCCATTTCAAATGTCCGAAGCGGGTGATTTTCGGCGCTGTGCCGCGCACCGCGACGGGCAAGATCCAGAAGTATGTTCTGCGGGAACGTGTCCGTTCCACCGCGGCAATTGACGTCTAACTAAACGTTGCGCGGGCACGCCGCCAACTGGATCAATCCCGTGGGCCCCTGCATCCGCGACGGCCGGCGGCGGCTGTCCAATCGGTCCGGATGTCCACATTCAAAATGGCAGTCCGCGGCCGCACCAAACAGAACTCGTTTTCGTACTCCATACCAGCAGCGGGCGCAATCGAGAATCTTCATTACGTTTCCTTCCACCTCCCTATGCGAAGCCGTTAGCCCAAACAGATCATTCATTGATTATTTAATTGTTGACATGTCATTTAATTACATGTAGAGTAAAGATATGGAAAGGCCAGCCATCCGGCGCTTGCAGCAAGAGATTCAGCAGACGAAGCCGTTTGTGAATTCGCAGCATGCCGCCGGCCTCTCTTTGTTGCGAACCGCGGACCAGGCGCGACGGGAGTTTGACAGCCTCGTGTCTCCAATGGGGATCTCGGTTGAACAGTACAACGTATTGCGCATCTTACGCGGCGCCGGAGAGAAAGGCCTTCCGACACTGGAAATAGCAGCGCGATTGCTGGAGCAAAATCCGGGCATCACGCGGCTCCTGGACAAACTGGAAGCCAAGGGACTTGTCTGCCGCGCCCGCTGCGCGACCGACCGCCGCCAAGTCTTCTGCACAATCACCGCCGACGGCGCGGCCATCGTCAACTCCTTGGACGAACCCGCGCGACGGCAAAACCAACAATTTTTCCGCGGACTCAGCGCGGCCGAAGTCGACACTCTGATCGACCTGCTGGACCGTCTGCGTTATCCGGAAACCAAGGCAGAAAACGAAAGGGAAATATGAACACGCAACAGCTGGATCAGGCCCTGAATCAACAGATCCTGGGAGGCGACATCATGGGCGCCTACGAAAAATACTACGCCGAAGACGTGGTGATGCAGGAGAACTCTGCCGAACCAACCATCGGCAAGGGCCCGAACCGGGACCGTGAGTTGGAGTTCGTGAACTCGATTCAGGAATTCCATGGCGCCGCGGTATTATCTTCGGCCGTCAATGAAAATGTCAGCTTCAGCGAGTGGGAAATGGACGTTACTTTCAAAGGCGGCTTCCGTGTGAAGATGGCGCAGGTGGCCGTACGTACGTGGGAGAACGGGCTCGTCGTTCGCGAGCGTTTCTACTACAACAAAGGCTAATCGTAATGCGTCTACTTAGCGCACTTCTGATGAGCGCGGCGGCCTATGCCGCCGCCTACACCATCGATCCGGCGCATAGCGCCGCCACTTTCGGGGTGCGGCACATGATGGTCTCCACGGTACGCGGCCAGTTCTCCAAAGTTACGGGCGTCATCGTTTTTGATCCCAAGAACCTGGCCGACAGTAAAGCGGAGGCAACCATTGACGTCAACACCATCGATACCCGTGAGCCCAAGCGAGACGCGCACCTGAAATCTCCCGATTTCTTTGACGCCGCAAGATACCCCACCATGTTCTTCCGTTCCACTAAATGGTGGAACGACGCCGGCAAGTTGAAGGTATCCGGGGACCTGACCATCCGGGGCATTACGAAACAGGTGGTCTTTGATGTGGAGGGACCCTCTCTGGATCCAAAATCCTCCGGGGCGACGCTCATCGGCGGCGCCGCTACGACCAAAATCAGCCGGAAAGAGTTCGGCCTGGCCTGGAATAAGTTGTTGGAGACAGGCGGAGCCGTGGTGGGTGATGAGGTGAGTATCACCCTCGACATCGAAGCGAAGAAAAACTGAGAGTTACTTCTTCTCGTCTTCCTCTTCTTCATCATCGTCCGCTTCCACGGTAATCGGAGCGAAGACAGCGCGCGGCGGCGCCGGGTACGGCGTGTTCCAACCCCGGATATTCCCCCACAGAATACGATTTAGCTTTTCTGTGGGAACGGCGTCGGGAACTTCGAACCTCATCTTCAAAGAGGCCTTCGCGGCCTCTTTGTCCTTGCCGCGCAACGCCTGTAGCGGCGGGTTGACATCGAATAAGGACTGCTTGGGCATCTCGGCCTGAAACGGCGTGAAATCAGGCTCGTCCGTAAACGAATCGCGCATTTCATTGGCAATCAGGTCAAACAGGGACATGGTCGGCAGGCCAAGAATCAGTTCCATGGTTTTCAGCATGCTTTGGTGAGAATAAAAGGTGGAATCGATATGTCCGCGCTTAATGTAGGGGCTGATCGCCATAGCAATCGTGCGGTGGCCGTCCACATGGTCCACGCCGTTCTGCGCGTCGTCTTCCACCACGAAAATTGCCATTTTGTTCCAAAATTTGGATTTCGTCAGGCCTTCCACGATTTGACCGACGGCCAGGTCATTATCGGCAACCATCGCCTTGGGCGTTGAAGATCCAGGCCGCGTACCGGCGGTATGGTCGCTCGGCAGAAGCAGAATCGAAAGGTTCGGCATCTTGCCGTCTCTGTTCCATTGGTCCAGGTCCTCCAGAAACAATTGGGCGCGCACGACATCCGGGACGCCATGCGTGTAACTCGGAAAGTAAGGAGCTAGTATCGTATTCAGCTTCGCGATGGGCGCCTTTACGTTCCAGCGGCCGCGGAACTTTTCTCCTCGCCGCCAGCCGGCGAGGAGTTCCTTCCGCACATTGTGATCGTCAGGCAGGTGACCCGCATACTCGCCATAGACGCGAACGGTACGCCCGCGCGCCAGGGCAAAGTCCCAGAGAAAACCGCTGGAGGAGTAGGCTAGCGGATCGGTGCCGTCGAACGGATAACTGCGGCCGTCGTAGCCGGGCCACAGGCAGTAGGCCGTTTCGTTGCCCTGCGTCGCCCATTGGTGGCCATCGGCGCTATTGCCGCCCGTCGCATAAAAATTATCCAGAAGCACAAACTGCTCGGCGAGTTTGTGTTGATTCGGCGTCACATCGCGCCCGAACATCACCAGAGACGGCTCGCTGTTCCCCTTGCCGATATCACCGAACACTTGGTCATAAGTCCGGTTTTCTTTGATGATGTAGACCACATGCTCAATCTTGGAAGGATCTCCGCTTCGCGCCGGCAAGGCAGTGGGCGTGGAGGAGGGAGCCGTGGGCGTCCCCGCGCCGGCCATATGGTTATTCTCGGCGACCGCTGTGGTCCACGAAGCCAGTTGTGGAGCCGACGGCAGGTCGATCACCTGTACCGATCCACGGTTCGAATGGACAAAACGCTTTTCGGGCTTCTCCGCCCATCCCGACCCGACGCCCAGCAGAGCGCCTACCGCCAAACGTTTGCCGTCCGGGCTCAGCGCCAGACTGCTGGGGTACCAGTAGGTGGGAATCGCCCCCTCCGTTGCGCCGGTCGCCGTTTGCAGCACCATTACGGCGTTGATCCCGCCGCAGGCAACAAACAATCGCGCTCCATCCGCCGAGATCGCCAGCGCCGTCGGAGCCACGCCAAATGCTTTGCGCGTAAACGGCTGCAGCGCCCAGGTTGCCGTCACCTGTTGCGTTCCCGTGTCAATCACGCTGATCGAATCCGAATTTGTATTCGCCGTATACAATCGGCCCCGCGCCTCATCCCAGGCAATTGCCGTCGGATGCAACCCTACCGCTATCGTATGCGTCACTTTGCCCGCCGCCACATCGATCCGCGATACCGTACCGCTTGCCGCAACGCCCCGGGAATCGACCACTACTTTGTCCGCCGCCGGAGCCAATCCCGTGGGAGCCACCGTGTCTCCATTCTTCGGAACACGTCCGCCCCAGTTCCCTACGTAGGCCACCGTGCCTTTCCCATCCACGGCTAGGCCAACCGGCGCAATGCCCGTATCGATCTTCGCCGCCACGCGGCCGTCCTTTTCCACAACCGCGAGCTTGTTTTCGAACGCGAGAGCGGCGAATACGCGGCCGGCTCGCTCGCGCACGGCGCCGGCCTGATTCCTTCCCAGCTCCACGCCGCGCTGGTCCTCGCCTCTGTGCAGCCACACCTTGCCTTCCCGCTGAAAGAGCCAGACAGGATCAGCGCCATCGATCGCCTGAATGCCGCCGCGTCCTTTGGAAGGCGTCAGCGACGCGACCTTATTTTCCTTCCAATCCATCCGGTAGACACCGGCACTGGTTAAAACATGGATTTCATTGGCGCTCCGGAAGCTGACCCCATATACGCGCCCCTGAAAGACGCTGGGAACCCCGGCGGGGCTTACCATCTGCCGGGTTGTCACCACGCCAGGGTCGGTCACAGCACGAGCCGGACGTTCGATTGTCTGTGCCCAAAGAAGGCCGGACAAGGCGGGAAAAAACCAAAAACGCATGCAAACATTGTAGGCCCGGATTGTGACGACCCGATGGCGGAGTTGCAAAGAGTGCCCAAGCTGTGGGAGGCTGTTAAGTTTTCCTGAACAAAAATGCCGCCTAAATCCGTTCGTGTCCTTTATCATGATCACTGTTTCGACGGT
Source organism: Bryobacteraceae bacterium (assembly GCA_035714175.1). Lineage (GTDB taxonomy): Bacteria > Acidobacteriota > Terriglobia > Bryobacterales > Bryobacteraceae. The sequence continues at coordinate 78,847 of DASTML010000118.1, forward strand.
TCGGCCTCGGCTGCCTTTTTTAGCCAGTTCTACCAGGACCACGTCGACCCGCACGCCGTCTTCCGCTACACCGGAATGGCGCATAAGGCAGACCAACTGTTTGAAGATGAATTGTTCGATGGCGATGAGAATGCGATCGTCGATTTTAAGTATTCGCCGCACCCGGCGCTCACCTGGTGGTTCGACCATCACCAAAGCGCATTTTTGAGCCCGGCGGATGCCGAACACTTCCGGACATCCCGCCACGGAAATTACTATTTCGACCCCACGTTCCGGTCCTGCACGCTATTCATCGCCACGATTGCCAAGGAACGGTTCGGCTATCACAACCCCGCGCTGGATCAGCTGGTGCATTGGGCCGATATCATAGACGGCGCGCAATATAAAAGCGCGGAGGAGGCGGTTGGCCTGGGCGCTGCCGCAATGAAGCTCACGTTGGTCATCGAGTCGGCCAAAGGCTCCGATATCGTACAGAAAATCATCGGCTACATGCGATCCATGCCGTTGGATGAGATTATCGCCCTGCCGGAGATGCAGGACATTTTTCGCCCGCTGCATGAGCGGCACATGGCATCCATCGACATCATCCGGCAACGTTCCCGCGCCGACGGCAAAGTGGTATTTTTTGACCTTGTGGCGGACGGCATCGAGGGCTATAACAAGTTCATTCCCTACTACCTGTTTCCCGAAAACGTCTACACGGTTTCGGTCAGCACTTCCTCGTTCCGCACCAAAGTGAGCGTCGGCTCCAACCCTTGGCAGGCCGAACGCGTTACGCACAATCTGGCCACTATCTGCGAGCGTTACGGCGGAGGCGGCCACTCGAAAGTGGGGGCCATCAGCTTTCCAATCGGCGCCGTGGAAGAAGCTAGAAAAGCAGCCAGCGAAATCGTGGCCGAACTACACGGCTAGCGAAAAGAGACTTTGTACCAGCGGTCCGTGTCGGGGCGTTTTTTCTTACCGGCCGGCGGCATGAGCAGCACCTCCCCTTCGTCGACTTCGACCGGAACCAGTGCCTCCTCGCCGGGTTGCCCCACCGGACGCAGCGTAATCCGCGGCTTTCGGAGATGCAGATCTTCCTGTTTCTCCACGACAGCCCGCAGCACCCGCTCCGACATGCCTTGGCGCGCCAATGCGGCCAAGGCGTCCGCACTCGTATCGAACTGGGTTCGTTTGTGCCGGATCAGGTCGACCAGCAACCCGTCTCCCAATCCCGCTCGCGCCAGCACCACCAGCCCGTCATTCGTCAGCACGTGGCGCGGCAAAGCCAACGTCTCCGGTTCCGCCGCCAGCATCGCCACGGAAAAGGCAAGTCCAATCAGTAACCGCATTTTGGGCTCATCGGATGAACCAATTTTTCCTTGAATTATTCCCCCTCTGCCCGATAAGGGATATATGCTGCTTGCGCTTCTCCTTGCGCTACCCGACGCCCTCTTGCAACGCCCATACAACGCGCCCGCGCCCTGGGAGCGGGTATCGGGCCGGTGCCCCATGCCCGTCGCCGCAACCCGCGTCGTAGCGGGTTCTCTGCCGCCGGGACTGCGCATGTCGACGCGCGGGGCCGTGGACGGCGTCCCATCGGTACCGGGCAATTATGCATTTACAGTCGAAATATCCGACGGGTGCACACGCTATCAGGAAGAGCGGCAGATTCGCGTGACCCCTGCTCCCATCCTGCTGGCGGAAACGGAAAAGCTCGCTTATGAGTGTGTCTCCGGCGCGCCGCCCTTTGCCGCGAAGATTATTCGCATCTCGGGGTCCTCGCCAGGCCTGCCCTACACCGTAGATGTTCAGTATCCCGATGGCGGCGCAAGTTCTCCCTGGCTCCGCCCTACGCTGCGGAACGGCGCATTGCCGGCCGACGGCGAGTCCCTTGAGGCCGACGTGGTCTCTTTGACCGTCGATCCCGGCAAACTACCGGCTGGCGACTATCAGGCGCGTCTCCGCGTCTCGGCCTGGCAAAGCGCCAACACGCCGGTGCTCCTTTTCCGGTTGCACGTTGACTCCCCGCTCGCGATCCTCAATCCCATCGCGCCCGCTCCACAGCCCATCGAACCCTCATTCGTGCTTCCAGCGCCGCCCAGCCTGTCGAATATCATTCCGCCGCCCGTTCACCGGCCTAGCCATGCCTCGACACAAAAGCGGAAACCACATCCCTCCGCGGCGAAGCAAGAGGCGCCGCCGCCGCGTCCCATGGCACCCGCCCGGTCGCGCGTGTTGCCCTATCCCAAAGTGACGCTTCCCAAGCGGAAAACGAAACCAGTTGCCCCCCCGGCAACGATCCTCCCCGGAGCCGGGCAGCCGCAGACGCACTCCGACCCCGCCGATCCGGTCCATGGCATCGGGGCCAAAGGGAATACCGCCGCGCCGCACGCCGCCAGTCCCCAACCGGCCGCCCCACACGTCAAAGAACCGCCGCCGGCGCGCACCAAGCCGTCAGCGATGCCGCCGCATGAATCTTCAGCGGCTAAACACGACTAATAGCCCAGTTCCTTCAGCCGCTCCACGTTCAACTTTTCCGGACCATGCCAACGCAGCAACTTTTCCACGTATTTCGCCAACACGTCCGTTTCCAGGTTCACGCGGCTTCCCGGTTGATATCCCCCGAGCGTTGTTTTTTCGAAAGTATGCGGAATGATCGTCACGCCCATTACACCGTTCTCCATCGATGCAATCGTAAGACTGATCCCGTCAATCGCCACCGATCCCTTCCATACCAGGTAACGGTCTAATTCTTCCGGCACGCCGATCCGCAACCACCAGTTGTCGTTTCCGATCGATGTCAATCCCAAAAACTCGCCGGTACCGTCCACGTGACCCTGCACAATATGTCCGCCCAGGCGCCCTCCAGGCGTCATCGGCCGTTCCAGGTTCACTCGCTTTCCCGGCCGCAGGCCGGCGAGATTCGTCCGCGCCATCGTTTCCGGCGCAATATCGGCGGAAAACCCATCCGCGCCCAACGCGACCGCCGTCAGGCACACGCCATTCACGGCAATGCTCGCGCCTTCGAACGCATCGCCCACAACCGCCGCGCAACCAATCCGCAGCCGTGCTCCCTCTCCCCGCCGTTCCATGGAGATTACCGAACCCAGCTCTTCAACAATTCCGGTAAACATCAGGCCCGTTCCCCTCGAACTACCCAAGCCTCTACGGCAAATTCGTCGCGGCTCATCGGATGCAGCCGCACGTCACGGAACAACATCGCGTCATCCCGCCGCCGCCGCCCCCGTCCGCCGGCCACGGGCAACGATTGCAAGCCGCCAAACATTTTGGGCGCGTAATAAAAGAAAATCTTGTCGACAATTCCCGCGTCCAGCGCCGCCCCGTTCACTTTACTCCCCGCTTCAATCATCAACGATTGGTACTTCCGCCCGGCCAGCAACTCCACCAACGCCCGCAGGTTCGTCCGGCCATCCGGCCCGTCCAGAACCGCGATCTCCACGCCCTCGCGCTCCAGCGCTCGACGGCGGTCCGGATTCCCGGCCGATGTAGTTGCAATCAGTAGATCCTTCGGACCCTGCCGCACCATCTGCGAATCCGGACGGACCCGCAACTGGGAATCCACCACAATCCGCAGTAGCGGCCGGCTGCGAGGCAGCCCTGTCCGGTCGGTCAGGGAACAATCGTCTGCTTCCACCGTCCCAACGCCCGTCACAATGGCGTCGGTCATGTGCCGCAATTGCTGCACGTGCGCTCGAGCCTGGTCAGAGGTAATCCAGCCTTCGTTGTCGTCCGGCGCGGCAATTTTTCCGTCCAACGTCAGTGCGCTCTTCAATGTCACCAAGGGCCGGTGTTCGCGCATAAAGAAGCAGAATGGCTCGTTGAGCGCTTCGGCTTCGGCCGAATAGGCCGCATCCACACGCACCGGAATTCCCGCGGCCCGCAACCGCGCCAGTCCGCGCCCGCTCACCAGCGGATTCGGATCTTCCATGGCTACCACCACGGACCCCGCGCCAGCCGCAATCAGAGCTTCCACGCATGGACCCGTGCGTCCCTCATGGGCACAGGGCTCCAGGGTTACATAGACCGTTGCGCCGCGGGCCTTTTCCCCCGCTTCGGCCAACGCCACGATCTCCGCATGGTCCCGCCGGGCGTATAGATGGAATCCACGGCCCACCACTTCGCCGTCCTTGACGATCACCGCTCCCACGGACGGGTTCGGACTTGTCTGTCCCAGTCCTTTGCGAGCCTCGCCCAGCGCCTGGGCCATATAGTCAGGTGTCATAGATCTCCGGCCGCCCGTTCTAGTCGAACAGGGAAGCAATGTACTGCTCAGGGTCAAACGGAAGCAGATCCGTCACTTTTTCGCCCACGCCCACGTACCGGATGGGAACATTCAACTCCCGCGAAATCGCGATGGCAATTCCGCCCTTGGCCGTCCCGTCCAGCTTGGTCAGCACAATGCCAGTTACCCCGCCCGCCTCGGTAAATTTGCGCGCCTGTTCCAGTCCGTTCTGGCCTGTCGTGGCGTCCAGCACCAGGTATACTTCATGCGGCGCGTCCGGAACCACGCGTCCCGCCGTACGTCGCATTTTGTCCAACTCCAACATCAGATTTTCTTTGTTGTGCAGGCGCCCGGCCGTATCAACGATCACCACATCGGCCTTGCGCGCCCGGGCCGCTTGCAGCGCGTCATAGACGACGGCGCTCGGGTCGGCGCCCTGGTTCTGCCGGATGATGTCCGTATCGGCGCGGTCCGCCCAAACCGCCAGCTGTTCAATCGCGGCGGCGCGGAAAGTGTCAGCGGCGGCCATTAGCACCGTGCGGCCCTGTTCCTGCAGCCGGCGAGCCAGTTTGCCTGTTGTCGTCGTCTTCCCCGCCCCGTTGACGCCAACCATCATGATCACCAGAGGCCCGTCCGCCGGACGCGCCTCCGGCCGGTCCGCGGCCTGGAGTACCTCCAGCAAGTGCTGCCGAATCAGCATCCGGATCTCGGCTGCATCCGAGACAAGATTCCGGTCTACCCGCTGCCGGATTGTTTCCAACACGTCGGTCGCCGTGCGCACGCCTACGTCGGCCGTAATCAAGGCATATTCCAATTCGTCCAACAGATCGGCATCGATCTGTTTTTTGCCATGAACCACGTCTTCAATGCGATTTACCAGCCCCGCGCGTGTCTTTTCGATGCCTTGCTTCAGCCGGTCCAGCAGGCTTCCGCCGTTGTCGCCGGCGCCAAATATGGAAGAGATCATCCCGTTTTCCATAGTATCAAGCCGGAAACTGACAAAGGTTGGGAATTGGCTCAAACTGTTGACGGATTGGACGATACGAACTACGCGTTACAATGTGATGGTCACGATGGAGAACGCCCCGCAGGGCAAAATCGGGCGCTACGTCATTCAAGGCGAACTTGGACGCGGCGCAATGGGTGTGGTTTATCGCGCCCAGGATCCAGCGATCGGACGCACCGTCGCTGTGAAGACCATACGTATCGGTCAATTTGACGAACGGGAGTTGCAGCACGTCCAGAGCCGGATGATGCGCGAAGCGCAGGCGGCCGGCATTCTTTCGCACAACAACATCGTCACCATTTATGACATCCAGCAGGACGGCGACAAAGCCTATATATTCATGGAGTTTGTCGACGGCGAGACGCTGGAAAAGATGCTGCTCGCCGACACGGCGATCGACAAACAGCTTATCTTGTTCATCCTGAAACAGGCGGCCGAGGCATTGGACTACGCGCACGAACGCGGCATCGTCCACCGTGATATCAAGCCCGCGAACATCATGGTCCGCCGGGATGGCGTGGCGAAAATTGCCGATTTCGGAATCGCCCGTATGCAGTCGCACTCCCTGACGCAAACCGGCCAGATCCTCGGAACGCCCAACTACATGTCGCCCGAACAGATTTCTGGGAAGGCGGTGGATGGCAGGGCGGATCAATATTCGCTCGCTGTGATGCTGTACGAGGTGTTGACCGGCGAGAAACCATTCGTTGCCGACTCCCTGCCGACGCTCTTCTTCCGCGTGGTCAGCGAGATGCCCCAACCGGTCCCGCGGCTCAATCCCACTCTCAGCCCGGCGATTGACGACGTGCTGCAAAAAGCGCTCTCCAAAAACCCGGATGATCGGTATCCGACCTGCGCTGAATTCGTCCGCAGCTTGGAGCGAGCCTGCCATACCGCGCCTGGCTGGACCACCCTCGTTCGCGGCGGAGGGCTGTCCCAGCCGACGCACGACATCGCGCCGCTCCCGCAGTCTTCCGCGCCAAAGCCGTTTGTCATGCCGCAGCAGGAGACAATCGCTCCCCGCCCCCCCGCCGCCCCTGCCCCGCAGTCGCCGGCCCCGGCGCAGCCACCGCGGCAAACCACGCCGCAGCCCGCGCCCGTCGTCCCCGCGCCGGCCTTCGAGCCGCGCCCTCCGGTTAGCGCCGCGCCGCCCGCTAAACAGGCGTTTAATATGGGAGCAATCATCGCGGTGGGCGTGGTGGCTGCGCTGGTAGGCGGCGGGGCAATATTCTGGAAACTATCCCAGAACAAGCAGAAAACCCCGATCCCGACCGCTGTATCCACTCCCCCAGTCTCAACCGCTCCGCCAACTTCCCAGCCGACGCCGACAACCACGCAGAAGGATTCTCCCCTCGGTACGCCCGCCCCCGCGAAACCGGCGGCCACCCCTGCCTCTTCGCCCATTGTGCCTGCGAACGTACCCCCTCCGGCCGCCAAGCCGGGAGCGATGATGGCAGTTGCCATCCGGACAACACCGGAAGGCGCTCGTATCGTGATCGACGAAGGAAAACTGCCGCCCTGCACCAGCCCGTGCCTGGTGGAACTGCCGAACGGCCGCCACACGGCTAGCATCACGCTCGACACATACAAAACCGAAATGCGGATTTTCTATGTGCCGCAGGATACAGCCATCAACCTGAATCTCGAAAAGCGAAAAGGGATGTTGGAAGTGAACAGCACCCCGCCCGGAGCAACAATCACCATTGATGGCGCCGAGAATCCGCAGAAGACCCCTGCGATCATTCCGCTGGTCGTCGGAAAACATGTTGTCGTCGTTTCCCTTCCCGGCAAACCGGCCTATTCGCAAACATTCGAGATGCGCCCGGATGCCACTATCAGTCTGCATCCAAATTGGGCAAACTAAAGGGATGTACCCGCCCCGTCTTTCGCGCCGTCAACTTATACATTTTGCCGCTGGATCCGCCGTTCTCTCCGCCGCACCAAAGCGCGGAATGATTGTACGTTCGACCCGCGCCGAAGACCTGGAGATGCCGCTCGACGGATTTCTGGAGTCTTATCTGACTCCCAACGACCGGTTTTTTGTTCGGAGCCATCACTATGTGCCCACCGTCGAGGCGGCTGCCTGGAAACTTCAGATCACCGGCAAAGTGGCCACACCGCTTACTTTCACTCTCGAAGACCTAAAAAAGCTTCCGCGCGTCGAACTGGTTAGCGTATTAGAATGCGCCGGCAACGGCCGGGGTCTCTACGAACCGTCCATGGCAGGGCTGCAGTGGACGTACGGCAGTGTCGGCAATGCGAAATGGGCCGGTGTCCGGCTGGCCGATCTCTTGAAGAAGGCCGGAGCGCAGGCCAATGCCATTGAAGTTTTGTTTGACGGAGCCGACGTCGCCGTCGGCAAACAACCGGAGTTCCAGCGCGGCATTCCCTTCCGCAAGGCCATGGACCCCAACACCCTGCTCGCCTATGAGATGAATGGCGAACCGCTGCCCAAAGAACACGGATTCCCCCTCCGCGCTATCGTTCCCGGTTGGGCGGGCGACTGCTGGGCTAAATGGCTTACGAATATCGAAGTGCGTGACACCGAGTTTGAGGGGTTTTTCATGAAAACCGGCTACAGGCACCCTGGCAAGGGCGTTGCACCCGGTACGGCCGTCGATCCCGCCCAAATGAAGCCCGTGACCACGCTGCAAATCAAGAGCATCATTGCCAGCCACCTGGACGGCCAAGACGTGTCGCTGTCCCCGCAAAAGTTGCGCGGCGTCGCCTGGTCGAACGAATCGCCCGTCAGTTCCGTTGAGGTCAGCACCGACAACGGCCGCACCTGGAAACCCGCGCGGCTGGGCAAGGAGACGGCCCGCTTCGGCTGGCGCCAATGGGAGTATGATTGGGCCCCGGCCCAAGCGGCTTACTATACTGTCATGGCCCGCGCTCGGAACGTGGCCGGCGAAACACAGCCGATGGCCCAGGAATGGAACCCATCGGGCTATGGCCACAATGTCGTGCAAGCGGTCCGCCTCAACGCTACCGCTGCCCCTAAACCAATGCAGCCTGCCGCCCCCGCGGCGGCTCCGCAGCCGCCGGCTTCGTTTAAACAGGTGTGCCTCGGCTGCCACGGCGAAGAGGCCATGGCGCAACAGCGTCTAAACCGGACCCAGTGGGAACGGGAAATTGAGAAAATGCAGCGCTGGGGAGCCCGCGTTACACCGGAGAACAAGGAAGCGATTGTCGATTACCTCTCCAACCGCTACCCTTACCGTCCTCGCAACTAGTTACAGCAATCGGCCTGGGCGGCTCACCGCCGCCCGGCGAGACAATCGGTCCCTGCGACGCCGCAGTTCGGCAGATGGCCCCAGCCGCAACGCCTCCTCGGTCAAGTCCAACGCCAACGCATAGTTCTTCTCGGTGTGTTCGTAATACTTGGCCAACTCTTCCAGCGCTCCACCCCGGTGCGGGTTCGCCGCCGTCGTCAACTCCGTGAACAGCGCCACGGCCCCGCTCTCGTTTCCCATTTTTTTTTCCAGCAGCGCACAGTCCCACAAGGTTCGCCATGCAAGTCCATCCGGCAACCCTTTTTCCATCGCCCGCCGCATTAGAACGACCGCCTCTTCCGCTCTCCCCGCGGTACGCAGCCACCGCGCCAATCCCACCATCTCCGCGCCCCGGTGCAACGGCACTTCCAGCGGCGCATGAAAAGCACGTGGAATAATGCCGGTCAAACAAGCCAACGTCAGAATATCAAACGCGTTGTGTTCGAAGATCCCCAACATCCGGTGTGCGGATCGCGTGCGGAGAAATTCGAAATACAGGTATGGAATCACGGAACCCGGTACATCGTCCAGCCGCTCCACGCCAAGAATCTGGTTCTCTAGTTCCACCAGCCGGCAGCTCTCAAAGGCCAGGCGGTACAACCGGCGGGCGCCATAGAGCAGATCGAAATGTTCCATCCGGGCGAAAGGAGGAGCCATGCGGCACATGCGATACCGCGTTTCCAGCAGCGGCTGATCATAAGACCGGCCATTGTAGGTTACCAACACGTCAAATTGCCGCAAATGCGCTGCCACGGCTGCCAATTGGCTTCGTTCTTCGGAGAAATCCCGTAGAAAAAAGTGACGGAGTTCAAACCCGTCCTCCGTCAAAGCGCCGATGCCGATCAGGAACGCATAGGTACCCGATCCTCCCGCCAAGCCCGTCGTCTCCGTATCCAGGAAGGCGATGCGGCGCGGATCGACCCGCGGCAACTGTTCTTCGCTGATCGCCCGCAACAGGTCCGCCGGCATCTCCTGCAAGTCGGAAATGTAGACGCTCCCATGTCGCTGATGATTGTTCCACAGCCTCCGGGATTCAAAATGGGCGCCATGCTCGGTCCGCACCTCGGAACCGTCCATCCAGTCCCGGATATCGCCGCGTCTGGCTTCTTCCAAGGGTACGGGAGGCGTCTCTATAACGGGAGAAGGCGCACGCTCCGGAGCAGCTGCGGTAACCGCCGCGATCCGCTGCCGGAGATGCGCCAACTGATCTTGCAGATTCGACACTACTTTATTCGCCTCGTCTTCGCCTATGCGCAAAAGTGTAGCACGCAAGCGAACCGGAAGGCAGCAAATCCGCCTTAGTAGCCCTTCTGCTTATCCACGACGTTGAGCAGCGGCTGGCCACTCACAAACCGGCGGATATTCTCCTGGATGGTACCCACCATGCGCGCTCTGTCCTTGTCGGAACGTCCGGCAATATGCGGCGTGATGATCGCGTTATTAAACTTCCACAGCGCGTGGCCCTGCGGCAGCGGTTCCGGATCAGTCACGTCCACGCCCGCCCCCGCCAGTTTCTTGGAATCCAAAGACTTCACCAGGCTCGGCAGATCATAGATTCCGCCGCGGCTGACCGCAATGAAATAGCTGTCTTTTTTCATCAGGTCAAACTGTTTCGGGCCCATCATTTTGTGGCTCTTCGGCGTATGCGGAGCGGAGATGAACACCACGTCCGCCTGTGGAATCACTTCGTCCAGTTGGTCCGGCTTCACGACCTTCGTCAAAAACGGCGAAAAAGGAATATCTTCCGGGTCCACGCCGATCACATTCATTCCAAACGCCCAGGAACGCAGAGCAATCTGGCTCCCGATACCGCCCACTCCGATCACAACCGCCGTACGTCCACGTAGTTCGATGCCCGGATACGGGCGCGGCTGCCAGGTCTCCGTCGCACGATGGCCGATAAAGGTGTGAATCCCTCGGCTCAGCGTCAACAGCATCGCCAGTGCGTGATCGGCAATCTCCGGCCCCTGCACAATCTGGTTATTCGTCAGAACGATATCGGAATTCCGCAGTTCGTCGCCGCCGGAGAGGTGCAATACCGTCTCCACGCCAGCGCTCATGATCTGCGTCCACTTTAATTTCTTCCCTGCCCGGACGTATTCGGGCTTAATCGTGCCGATAAACGCATCGGCATCGGTGATTTCCTGCATCACGTTCGCGGTCGTAACCGGAACGATCTTTGCCTTGTCGGTCACCGACTGTAAATCGGCCGCCATCGCATTCTCGCCCATGAAGAGAATCTTCTTTTGTTGGGAAAACGCGGCTACGGATAAGCAAAACGCAAGGAGCAGTTTGGCGCGCATAGGTGGATCGAATTCTATCGCACGAATCCCCATCTTGGCGAGGCCTAAGAAACCTCGCCCAATGCCTCTGACGTCGATTCCCACTCCGCCAACATCCGTTCGTGTTTCCCGCGCAACGCTTCCAATACACCAGCCAACCGCGCCGACTCCTCCGCGCTCGAATAATTGGCCAACTGTGCCTCGGTCGCCGCAATCTCTTCTTCCGCCGTCGCAATATCGATTTCCAGCTGCGCCACCCGTTCCTGCATCTGCTTCAATTTGATCGGGTTTACTTTCTTCTTCGGCGCTTGCTCCACCGGCGCCGCCACCGGCACGGCCACCGCCGTCGGCTGCTGTTGGCGCTTGGACAACTCAGCGTCCAACTTCTGCGACCCGCCGCCCTTCCGCCACAGATACTCCTCGTAGTTCCCCGGATAAATCTCCACGCCGCCGTCGCCAACTTCGTACACTTTCGTCGCCAGCTTATCGATGAAGTACCGGTCGTGGGATACAAACACCACCGTCCCCGTATACGTTGCCAGCGCGTTCAGCAGGATGTCTTTCGCCCGCAAATCCAGGTGGTTCGTCGGTTCGTCCAGCAGAATGAAGTTCGACGGCCGCAGCATCATTTTGCAGAGCGCATACCGGTTCCGCTCTCCGCCGCTCAGCACGCCGATACGTTTGAAGACATCGTCTTCGCTGAATAGGAAACATCCCAGTAAGCTGCGCAACTCGGTTTGCGTCTTCAGCCCCGCGAGTCCCGTCAGGTCATCCAGCATCCGCGCGTCAGGGTCCAGTTCCTTGTACTGGTCCTGCGCGAAATAGTCGAGATCCACATTGTGGCCCAGCGTGTAGTCGCCCTTACTCACCGGTTCGGTCCCGGCCAGCAGCTTAATCAGCGTCGACTTGCCCGCGCCGTTATGCCCCACCAATGCGATCCGCTCGCCCCGTTCAATGACAAAGTTCACGCCGCTGAAAACGTGCTTCTCGCCGTACGACTTGGAGACGCCGCGAAATTCCGCCACATTCCGCCCCGATGGCTTCGGCTGCGGAAAAGAGAAATGAATCGTCTTCTCTTCATTCGGAATCTCGATCCGTTCGATTTTTTCCAGTTCTTTGATGCGGCTTTGCACCTGCTTAGCTTTGGTCGCCTGGTACCGGAAACGGCTGATGAACGCTTCCAACTGTTCAATCCGCTCGCGTTGATTCTTATACGCCGCTTCCAGTTGCTCTCGCCGCTCGGTCTTCTGTTGCAGGTACTTCTCGTAGTTGCCGGCATAGAAGTGCATGCCCTTGTTCCAGATCTCGACAATCCGCTTCACCGTCGTATCCAGGAAATAACGGTCGTGCGAGATCATCACATACGCGTAGGGATAGTTGACCAGGTAGTCTTCCAGCCAATTTCGCGCTTCCAGATCCAAATGGTTCGTCGGTTCATCCAACAGCAACAGGCTAGGCTTCTCCAGCAATAATTTGCCCAACGCAATCCGCATCTGCCAGCCGCCGGAAAACTCTTCGGTGTTCCTGTGCCAATCGTCCTTGGAGAACCCCAACCCGTCCAGCACCATCCCCACCTGCGACTCAATCGTGTAGCCTTCGCGCGCGGTGAACTGATTCTCTACCCGGTGGAACCGTTCCGTCACCGCCGCGTACTCCGGCCCGGCAGGGTCCAACTCGGACATCTTGCGCGTCAACGACTCCATCTCGCGTTCCATATCGCGCAAGTCATCAAACACGCTCATGCACTCGGCAAACACCGTCCGCCCACGCAGAGATAGGCCGTCCTGCGGCAGGTAGCCGATCGACATGCCTTTCGTGAAGCTGATCGTACCGTAGTCCAGTTCATCGGCTCCCGACAGAATCTTGAGGAGCGTTGTCTTCCCCGTCCCGTTCCCGCCGACCAATCCGGTCTTTTCCTGCGGCGTCACCATCCACGTGACATTTTCAAACAACAATTTCGGGCCGAAACGTTTTCCGGCGGCGTTAAGCGAAATCATTCTGCTGTATGGCGAAGTATCCGGCCCGGCCGGACTTCGTTCAATTTCCCTTCAATGACCACGGGCTCTCCATTCACAAACACGTAGTCGAAACCTTCGGAATAGTGGTGCGGATCCTGGTAGGTGGAGACGTCCTTCACCTTCGCTGGATCGAAAATCAATACATCGGCGGCCGCGCCCTCGCGCAGTAGGCCCCGATCCCGGAACCCGAACGTCCGCGCAGGCAGCGACGTCATCCGCCGCACCGCATCCTCCAGCGTCAACGTTCCCCGGTTCCCAACAAACTCCGCCAGCACCCGCGCATTGGTTCCATAGCTCCGCGGATGCGGCATGCCTGATCCAAATTCCCGGATGCCTCCGTCGCTGGCAATCGCCGTATTCGGGTACCGGAGAATTCGCTCGACGTCTTCCATGCCCATCGAGTGATAGACCATCTGCGCCCCGCCTTTGACGATCATCTGCAGGATCGTCTCAATCTCGTTATCCACCGTCGCCGCACGCCCCGCCGCCCGGTTGATCTGCGAAATATTCTTCCCGTTCAGGCTCGCATCGGCCCCGTAGTTCGCCACAATTGCGTACGAAAAGTCCTTATGGCCCAGTTCTGCCAGCCGCTGTTTCATCTCCCCCGCCACCCGCTTCCGGGTCTCGGTGCTCGCCAGCCGCTCTTCAATCGCCTTCTGCCCATCGGCCAGCGCCCAACTCGGCAGCGTAATGCCGAGATTCGTCGACGAGTGATCGTAGGGATACTGGTCCACCACCACATCCACGCCCTGCCCCCGGTACTCTTCCACCTGCGCAATCGTCTCTTTGCTGAATCCCCAGATACGCGGCGTGTCAATCTTGAAGTGGCTGATCTCCACCCGCAGCCCGGCCTCCCGGCCCACCGTCACCGCCTCGGAGATCGCGGCTTTCACCTTGTCCCCTTCGTCGCGCATGTGGCTCGCATAGACCGCATCGTACTTGCCGGCCGCCTTCGCCAGGGCGACCACTTCGCGCGTATCGGAGAAAGTGCCCGGTATATAGATCAGGCCAGTCGAAAAGCCCACGGCCCCGTCCCGCATCGCCTGGTCCACCAGCGCCTGCATCTTGACGATCTCTTCGTCGGTCGCTTTCCGGTTCGCCGTGCCCATCACCTCGCGCCGCACGGAGTTGTGACCAATGAGCGTCGCCAGATTCAGGCCGATCTTCAACTGCTCCAGGCGCCCAAACCAGTCCTTTAAATCAACCCGCGATCCGCCGCAGTTCCCCGTTACGATCGTTGTCACGCCATCCAGCAGGTAGTTGGCGCCCATCGGATTCAACTCCACCGCGCCTTCCACATGCGTGTGAACATCAATAAATCCCGGCGTCACCACCCGATTCGCCGCATCCACCGCCCGCCCGGCCGACTTTCCGTTCAGGTTACCAATCGCCGCAATCTTCCCCTCCCTCAGCCCAACATCCGCCCGAAACCAGGGGTTGCCCGACCCATCGATCACCCGTCCATTCCGGATCAGCACATCGAAGTCCGCCGCAAAACCCGTCACGGCCAGAGAAAGCAGAAGCAGGGCCCGCGTCACTGGACAGGTCCGCAGAAAAAGTCGAACGCCCGCGCCAAATACTGCCGCATCTCCATGCGCGGAACCACCGCGTCCAGAAATCCGTGTTTCACCAGGAATTCGCTGCGCTGAAAACCCTCCGGCAACTTCTGCCGGATCGTCTGTTCAATCACCCTTGGACCCGCGAATCCAATCAATGCGCCAGGTTCTCCGACATTCAAATCGCCCAGCATCGCAAAACTCGCCGTCACGCCGCCCGTCGTCGGGTCGGTCATGATGCTGATATAGGGCAGCGCCGCTTCGTCCAATTTCATCAGTCCGGCGGAAATCTTCGCCATCTGCATTAGGCTCACCGCGCCTTCCTGCATGCGCGCCCCGCCCGACGCCGAAACCACCACCAGCGGACACCGTTCCGCCAGACACCGGTCAATCGCACGGGCAATCGTCTCGCCCACCACAGCGCCCATGCTCCCGCCCACAAACCGCAGGTTCAATACGCAGATCTGTACTCTACGTCCCATCAGATTACCGGCGCCGGCCAGGATCGCATCCGCAAACCCCGTATTTGTCCGCATCGACGCCAACCGGTCTTTATACGGCTTGGAATCCACAAAGTCCAAAGGATCGGTGGACCGTAAATTCCGGTCGAACTCCTCATAGATCCCGTCGTCGAAGAGCATCTTCAGACGCTCTTCCGCCTCCAGCTTGAAATGGAAGCCGCACTTGGGGCAAACATGCTGCGCCTCATCCAGCTCCTTCTTCCAAATAATCTGCCCGCATCCGTCGCACTTCTCCCAAAGACCCTCGGTCTTTACCTTACGTTCTTCATCGGGAATCGGGGTTACGCTAGGGGCTTTTCGGTTCCACCAGGCCATATCTCACTAGTATCGCCTATCCCGCCGCGGTAGCGTCCAATGTAGAGGGCTTAGCGGACGTACGGATGATTTTTTAGGATGGCGAACCCGCGGTAGATTTGTTCGGCAAGCATAGCTCGCGCCAACTCGTGCGGCCAGGTCATCCGGGAGAGCGAGAGCAGCATATCGGCTTGTCTCTTCTGCTCCGGCGTCAATCCTTCGTGCCCGCCAATCAGGAAGACCAG
>DASTML010000119.1:0-44633 GCA_035714175.1 Bryobacteraceae bacterium
TTTCGCACGGATGCGGCCTGGTTTGTGGGGCGCGTGATGGTGGACGGCGCGCAGGACCCTCCTAACGTGAGCCAGTTGGTGAGCGCATCCCGATTGGAACTGGGGCAGGACTTTTCGGAAGATTACCTGTTGCAATCGAGCCAGAACATCCTCACTCTGATGCGGAACAATGGCCTGTACCAAGCCAGAGTAGCGCCGCGGTTTGAATATGAACCGTTGACGCAACAGGTAAACGTCACTTTCCGGTTGACAGCGGGGAAGCGGGCGCGGTTTGTGCAGCCTGTGATAACGGGGACGTTCCACCGCACGGAGAAATCGATTGTACGGATGACTCGATGGCAGCGGCTGTGGGGCCTGGCTGGCTATAAACAGGTGACGGAGAATCGCGTACAGACCGGATTGGAAAAGATACGCTACTCGTTTCAGGCGCAGGATTACCTGATGGCGAAGGTGGCATTAGAGAAGTTGGAGTATCTGAAAGAGTCCAACCGGCTGCAACCCCATTTGCGGATTGAGGCCGGGCCCCGTATCCAGATCCGCGCCGAAGGAGCGCGGCTCTCGCGGGGCAAGCTGCGGCAACTGGTCCCGGTATACCAGGAACGGACCGTGGACCGGGACCTGCTGGTGGAGGGCGGGCGCAACATTGCACAATATCTGCAAGGCCGCGGCTTTTTTGACGCCGACGTTGACTTTTCCACCACGCCCGGGGCCGGCAACGGCGAACAAACCATTCTCTACACGATAGACCGGGGACCCCGGTACAAGCTGGTCTCGATGGACATCCAAGGGAACGACTACTTTGATGACCGGACGATCCGCGAGCGAATGTCCACCACCCCGGCGACGAAAATACGGTACCGGAATGGCCGCTACAGCGCGGACCTGCTGGAGAAAGACATTGACGCGATTGAGTACCTGTACCGCTCCAACGGGTTTCGCGATGTGAAGGTGAAGTCGAGTGTGCAGCCCGCGCCGCAGGGAAAGCAGGAAGAAGTGGAGCTGGATTTGACGATCGAGGAGGGGCCGCAGTGGTTTGTGTCGAATGTGGAAATCAGCGGCGTCAACCTGAAAGACTTCGAATACCTGCGGGGATTGCTGCAGACCGACGAGGGGCAACCGTTTTCCGATGCGGCGATTGTGTCCGACCGGGACACGATTCTGAATTTTTACTTCAATAGCGGTTATCCGGACGCCCGGCTGGAGGTGCGGACGGAGCCCGACCCGGCCACGCAACGGGTTAGCGTGAAAATCGCCGTTACCGAGGGGCGCCGGAACTTTGTGGGCAAAGTGCTGGTGGGCGGATTCCGTACGACGCGGCCGCGGCTGATCTATGACCGCATCCCGCTGGACACAGGGGACCCGCTGTCCCAAAGCGCGATTATCGATGCACAGCGCCGGTTATATGACCTGGGTATTTTCGCCAAGGTGGATATTGCGTTGCAAAATCCACAGGGGAACGAAAGGGACAAGAACGTTCTCTACCGTTTGGAGGAAGCCAGCCGGTACAGTTATACGTTCGGTTTCGGCGCGCAACTCGCCCGCATCGGCGGCGGATTGGGCACCTTCAACTCTCCCGCCGGCGCGCCAGGGTTTTCGCCGCGCGTCAGCATGGGCGTGAGCCGCGTGAATTTCATGGGTCTGGGCCATACGTTAAGCTTCCGCGGCCAGCTCTCCAACTTCCAAAAACGCGCAGTGATCAACTATTACGCGCCTCAGTTTACCGGGAATGACCGGCTGAACCTGAGCTTCACGTCGCTCTACGACGATTCGCGCGACATTCGTACGTTCGCGGCGCAACGTCTGGAAAGCAGCATACAGTTGGGCCAGAAGCTGACAAAAGCGAATACGATTCAGTATCGCTTCACGTACCGGCGCGTGAAGATTGACGAATCGACGCTTGTTATCGATCCAGCGCTGATCCCCTTGTTTTCGACTCCGGTCCGGCTGGGCATTGCGTCGACATCCTTCATTCAGGACAAGCGCGACGATCCGATCGATTCGCACCGCGGCGTTTACAACACCGTGGACGCGGGATTTGCCGGTAAGTACTTCGGCTCGCAATCTGACTTTGTGCGGCTGCTGTTCCGCAATTCCACCTATCACCGGATCCGGCGGGAGCTGGTTCTGGCGCGCATGACCACACTGGGCGGGATGTACAGCGTGAGCGGTCAGGCTCCGGCCAACGACGTGCCGCTGCCGGAGCGATTCTTTTCGGGCGGCGGTGCTTCCCACCGCGGATTTCCAGACAACCAGGCTGGGCCCCGCGACTTGACGACCGGATTCCCAATCGGCGGCAAGGCGCTGGTGATGAATTCGCTGGAACTCCGGTTTCCGTTGATTGGCGACACGATTGGCGGGGTGTTCTATCACGATATGGGAAACGTGTTCAGCGATTTGAACAAGATTTCGTTTCGTGTGCGGCAGCGCGACGTGCAGGACTTTAACTACATGGTGCACGCGGTAGGTTTCGGCGTGCGGTACCGGACGCCGGTAGGGCCGGTGCGATTCGACATCGGCTTCTCGCCGAATTCGCCGAAGTTCTTCGGGCTCCGAGGGACGCGGGAAGAGTTGGTACAGAATAATGTCCAGCCCTTTGTGCAACGGATTAACCAGCTACAATTTCATTTCTCTTTGGGGCAGACGTTCTGATGCGGATACTGCTAGTCCTATTGCCGGCAGTGCTGCTCCACGCGGAGTTCGTGGATGGGATTGTTGCCACGGTGGGCCGCACGGTGATTACGGATAGCATGGTGCGGCGGTCCTTGCGGGCGGGGGCGCTGCTGGCCCGAGAGCCGTTGGATGAATCGGGGAGCAAGTGGGAGCAGAATCGGGAACGGTTGATTGAGCAGGCGCTGGTGAAAGAGGAGATCCGGATCAGCCGGTACGGTGTAGCGCAGCCGGACGAAGTACGGTCTTCCATGGAGCAAATCCGTACGCAATTCGGCGGGAAAACGGCTTTTGAAGCGAAACTGCACGAGTATAAGTTGAAAGAGGCGGACGTGGCGGACAACGTGGCCTGGCAGATCACCTTTGCCCGGTTCATCGCGTACCGGTTTCGTCCCGCCGTGCAGGTGACGGATGAAGCGCTGCGGGCTTTCTACAAGACATGGACGCCGCCCGGGCCGAAACCTTCGTTGGAAGACGCGCGGGAGAGAGTGGAGGAGGAGTTTTTTGCCGAAGAAGCGTCGCGTCATCTGGATCGTTGGCTAACCGACGTCCGGCAGCAGACTCGAATTGAAACGTTGGAGCCGAAGGGGCTTCGGCCATGAAACGGCAACTGCGCCGTGCCGCGGTTGGGTTGGCCGTACTGGCGGCGTTGGGCTATGGCGCGTGGTGGTGGCTGCTGCGGAGCGAATGGCTACGGGAGCAGCTTCGCGCGCGGGTAATTTTGGAAATTGAGAAAGCGACCGGCGGCAAGGCGGAGTTGGGCCGGCTGGACTTTGACCCTTCGCTGCTTGGCGCATCCATCGAACGGTTGACGCTGCACGGCTCCGAACCGCCGGGCGCTGAGCCGTTGCTGCGGGCCGAGCGAATTGAAGTGGGTTTGAAAATACTTTCTTTCCTGCGGCGCGACGTGGATGTTGGCCGGATTGTGATCGAAAAACCGCGCATCCATGTTCAGATGGACGCCGAGGGGCGGACCAATCTGCCGTCCCCTGCCGGGCCGCGTCCTGGCGGTCCAGGCGACCCGATGCGGGATATTCTTCGTTTGGCCGCTGACGCTTTCGTGATCCGGGATGGCGAATTTTCGTTCGATTCGAAAAAGTACAAGTTCTCTGTGAGCGGTCAAAAACTACAGGCGGCGTTTGCCTTCGACGGCAAGGGGCCGGTCTATCGCGGCAATGTCGCGTCGGATGCGCTGTTGATTGAAGCGGGCGGACTTCCGAGGATGCCGGTGGATGCGTCGGCATCGGTAACGGTAGAGCAGGACGCTGTGGAATTCGCGGAGTTCCGGGCACGCTCCGAAGCCAGCACTGTGACCGGAAAAGGCCGCATTGAAAATTTCCGGTCTGCGCACGGCGTCTTTGATATCGCATTGGATACGAATCTGACGGAAACGGTGCGGCTGCTAAAAGCGGCTGCGGGAAGCGGCCGCATACAGAGCGCGGGACGGCTGGTATGGGACGGCGGATCCAAGATCCGGTATGAGGGAGATGTACGCGCGCCGGCGCTGGACATCGCCGTGAACGGTTTCAGGATGCGGCAGGTGGCCGCGTCGGCCCAAGTTACGGCCACGGAGAAGACGGCGGAGCTGACCAATGTGAAGGTGCGCTCGCCGGAGGGCAACTTTGTTGGAAAGGCATCGCTGCCGGACTATGCCGGGTATCGTGTGGACGGGGAGATTAGCGACCTATCGCTGCAGACGGTGTTTGAACGAACCGGTAATAGCGGATTGACATATACCGGGCAGGCAGGCGGCACGGTACAAGCGGAAGGGAATTGGAAGGGCGCGCTGGCTGCGGAAGGATCCCTGCGGGTGACGCCGGGCCAGGACGGGATTCCAATGGAAGGCACGGTGGCCGGAAGGTTCGACAGGACGCAGAATCAATTGACGCTGCGGGATTCGTATGTGACGACGCCCCATGCGCGTGTGGATGTTTCCGGGACCTTGCGGCAAACGCTGCGCGTGAAGCTGTCGGCGACGGATCTGGGCGATTTGCGACCTGCGCTGGTTGCGGCCGGCGTGGAAGAACCGCTGCCGGTGCGGTTGGCGCAGAACGGGTCGGTGTTGTTTGAAGGGACCGTGTCGGGGGAACTGCATACGCCGCTCATTGCGGGCCAGTTCCGGGCGCTGGAGGTGCGTTGGAAGGATGTACAGGCTGACGCGATCAGTTCGACGGTGGTGGCTTCGCCGGATAAGCTGACGCTGACGCGGTTCAGCGTGACGCAGGGCGGCGCGACGGCGACGGGCAACGGGTCTATTGTTCTGCACAAGTGGAGAGCGGCCGGGACCAGCGTTATCGATCTTCATGCGGAGGCACGAAACCTCAACATCGGTAATTTGCGCCGGCAGGCAGGGGTTCAAGAACCGGTGGAAGGGTTGTTGCATGCCACTGCGCATCTGCAAGGGACGGTGGATGATCCGCGCGGTGAATTGCAAGTGGATTGGTTCCGGCCGGGATACGGCGACGAGTATTTAGACCGCATCAAAGCCACCGTGAACCATGGACAGAATACTTTACGGATTACGTCTCTGGAAGCGCAGCGCGGCAAGGCCCGCTTGGCAGCATCCGGCGCTTACTCTCATACGGCCGGAGACTGGAAGAACGGTACGGCAACCGGAAACTATCAACTTACCGGCGTGGAACTGACGGATATTCCGCAGGTGCAGGCGGCGCGCAAGGGGATAGTCGGCCAAGTGGCGTCGAGCGGGAAACTGGCGGTGCGCGTCACTAATGGCGCCGCCGCAATTACCTCCATTGACGCCGAGAGCCGGCTGACGGAGTTGGCGGTCGACAAACGGCCATACGGTGAATTGACGGTAAAGGCCACGACGCCGGCCGCGGGCCAGGTGTCGCTCACAGCGAACGGAACATTGCGCGGCGCCAGCGTGACGGGAACCTCCACCTGGAAATTGGCGCCGGGCTATCCGGGATCGGCCAAGTTGGAGTTTGGACAAATTCCGCTTGCGGTTCTGAATGAACTAAGTCCCAACCCCGTGGCCGCGGAGGCGCGGCCGTTTGTCGGGGGATTTCGCGGCAGCGTGGAAATGTCCGGGCCGGCGCTGGATATTGAACGGTGGAAAGTCGCCGCGACTTTGCAGGATATCGTCGTGCGGCCCTCGCGCCGGCAGACGCTTCCGGGAAAGACAACGGCGCAGGACTTTGAACTGCGCAACGACGGACCTTTACAATTCACCTCGGAAGGCCGCATGGTGACGATTCGTGCGGCGAAGTTCACGGCCAAAGACACGAACCTATCAGCGTCCGGCACATTCTCTCTGGCGGAGAAACGTCCGTGGGACTTGAAGGTGGACGGCAAGTTGAACTTGGCGGGGTTGCGTGCGGTGGTCCCGGACGTAGTGGCGAGCGGCGTGGCGACGATTCAGGCGACAGTCCGGGGCGAATTGGCGAATCCACAAGTATTCGGTGCGCTGGAACTGAAGGATGCAACGCTGAACCTGGAGGACCTGCCCAACGGCTTGGACAAGGTGAAGGGCCGGGTCCTCTTCGACCGTCGCCGGGCCACGATTGAGAACCGGCTGACCGCGGAGTCCGGCGGCGGCGCTTTGGCGCTGGGAGGGTTCATCGACTTTTCGGGTGAGGATACTTTCTACCGCCTGCAGGCCGAGGCGTCGCGCGTGCGCATCCGTTACCCGGAGGGCGTTAGCACGGTTGCGGACGCTAACGTCACTTTGAGCGGCACGACGGAACGCAGCTTGATGGCGGGCACGGTGACGGTCTTGCGGTCCGGCTTTACGCCGCGAACGGACCTGGGCAGCCTGTTGGCGGAGTCCAACAGCGGGGAGAATGCTCCGAAAGAAGCGAACAAGTTCCTGGCAAATATGCAGATCGACGTCAAGGTGCGTACCGCGCCGGAGACGCAGTTCACCACGTCTTTGACGAATGACCTGCAGGCGGAGGCAAATCTGCAGTTGCGCGGCAGCGGCGCACGGCCGGTTGCGCTAGGACGAATCACCATCAGCCAGGGCGACATCAACTTCTTCGGCAACAAATACACCATCAAACGCGGAGAAGTGAGCTTCTATAACCCCACCAAGGTGGAGCCAACACTCGATATGGACCTCGATACGCGTGTCCGCGGCGTCGACGTTACCGTGAACTTCACAGGACCGATCGACAAGTTGAACGTCAGCTACCGGTCCGATCCGCCGCTACAGCCCAGCGAGATCATCGCGTTGCTGACAGTGGGCCGGTCGCCCACCTCGTCCACGGTGGGCAGCAGCCAGAGCGCGGCCCGGGGATCATTCCTGGAAAGCGGAGCGAATTCGCTGCTCGGCAGCGCTATCTCCGCCCCTATTTCCAGCCAGTTGCAAAGGTTCTTTGGCGTCAGCCGGATCAAGATAGACCCTACCATCGCCGGACTGGAAGGCACTCCGCAAGCGCGCGTGACAGTGGAACAGCAAGTCTCCAAGGACGTAACGGTGACGTTCGTTACGAACTTGAACCGCAGCCAACAGCAAGTAGTCCGTTTGGAGTGGAATCTAAGCAAAGAATGGTCTTTGATTGCGCTTCGCGATGAGAACGGGTCATTCGGCATGGATTTTCAGGTCCGGAAACAGGTGAAATGAGTTATGCGCCTGCGTACGGAGAACAATCGGCTGAAAATTGAGCACAGCATTCTGGACGGCGTTCGGGCGATGCTGGGCCGGTTGCTGAAAGAGCGAACCGATATCCGCTCCGTGGTGCCGGGGCGAATTGCGATTGTCCGGGACGCACGGGGGCCGGTTAAGGTCCGGGTGACCGCGCCGGTGACGAACGGATGGAAAGCAATTGCATTGAGCGACGGCGCACGGCAGGAGTTGTTCATCAGTACGACGTTGAACAAAGACGAACTGGAAGCGGCGTTGCGGCGGGCGGCGGCGGACTAACGGTACAATTAAGAGAAGAATCCCACCTTTTCCGCAAGGAGCATCATAAAAAAATGGCAGTGAAAGTTGCGATCAACGGCTTTGGCCGGATCGGCCGGAACGTCGTACGCGCGGGCCTGAACAACCCGGAAATCGAGTTTGTGGCATTGAATGACCTTACCGACAATGCGACGCTCGCGCACTTATTAAAGTACGATTCGACGTTGGGCCAGTTGGACGCCGAAGTTTCTCACGACGCAGAATCGATTACGATCAACGGCAAGCGTATCCGCGTATTTGAGACCAAGGACCCGGCCGCCATTGACTGGCCGTCCTACGGGGCCGACATCGTCGTCGAATCCACCGGCCGTTTTACCGACGCCGGCGACGCCTCGAAGCACCTGCGGGGCAGCGTCAAGAAGGTCATCATTTCCGCTCCGGCGAAAGGTGAAGACCTGACAGTCGTGCTCGGCGTGAACGATGGCGCCTATGATCCTGCTAAGCACAAGATCATCTCCAACGCCTCCTGCACCACGAACTGCTTGGGTCCTGTTGCGAAGGTTCTGCACGAGAACTTCGGCATTTTGAAGGGCTCGATGACGACGATCCATAGCTACACCAATGATCAGAACGTCCTCGATTTCCCGCACAAGGATCTCCGCCGCGCTCGCGCCGCCGCGATCAACATGATCCCGACCTCCACCGGCGCCGCCAAGGCGATCGGCCTGGTGCTGCCGCAATTGAAGGGCAAGCTCGACGGCTACGCCATGCGCGTGCCGACCCCGAACGTTTCGGTGGTCGATTTCGTGTGC
This sequence comes from Bryobacteraceae bacterium, assembly GCA_035714175.1. Lineage (GTDB taxonomy): Bacteria > Acidobacteriota > Terriglobia > Bryobacterales > Bryobacteraceae. The sequence continues at coordinate 8,344 of DASTML010000119.1, forward strand.
GTCACCGAAAAGAGCACGTCCACCGATGAAGTGAACAAGGTGCTGAAGGCGGCCTCCGAAGGTCCCCTGAAGGGCATCCTGGGCTACACGACCGATCCGGTTGTTTCGACCGACATGATGAAGAACTCCAACAGTTCCATTGTGGACTCCGACCTCACCAAGGTCATGGACGGCAACCTTGTGAAAGTCGTCGCCTGGTACGACAACGAGTGGGGCTATTCCAGCCGCGTGATCGATCTCTGCGTCTTCCTGGCCCAAAAGGGTCTGTAGACAACACGCGAAAGCAAAGGGCCGCCCGCCTCTCCCACGAGAAGCGGGCGGCCCTTCTCTTTTACTTCATGGAGTGGCGCGCGTCGTCCAAGACGCGCTTGGCGCGACTGGGATTGAACACGCCGCACGAACAGAAACGCGCCAGATAGGTGACGGCTTCCTCCGGCGAGCGGCGGCCCTCCTTCACCCAATCAATCATCTTCTTTGCCAGGGAGTGGCTAATCATGCCGTGCCCGCACATGGTGGAGAGCATCATCGTCTGCGTATTCGGCAACTTGTCGGTCTTGCCCTCAAAACCCAGCGAGTAGCCGACGGAGTGCCGTGGAACGCCAATCTCATGACAACACGCTTCCGCATTCTCGACGGAAGTGGAAATGTTGATGCTCATGCCCAGATCGGCTTCCTTCACTTTTTTGAGGAAGTCCACGGCGGCGGCACGATTGTCGAAGACAGCCGCAACGGTTGTCGGCGCGTCGAGGCCGCGCACTACTTCTTCGAAATCCGGCGTCATATCACGCTGCCAGTGGTTAAACGGGCTCATCTGGCCGGAGGGCCGCAAGCATCCTCCATGGCGGGCATCGCCCAAATTCACAGGTTTAAAAGGAATCGCCATTTGCAGGAACTGGCGCAGTTTCGGCAGCGCGTCTTTGTCGTTCTTTCCGCGGGAGCAGATGGCGAACACAACGTAGTCATCCCTGAAAGAAGAGGCGGGCCCAAAACGATGCAGCGTATTGGTCATTTGGCGGCTCCTGCGGATTCCGGTTTGAGAGACGCCAGCGCGTCTGGATTGGTAATGCGGCCCAAGCCGACATTCGTTTTGGCGCGGTGAAGTTCATAGCCAAGTTTTTCCAAAATGGGCGCAACGATGTGGTCTTCGCCGCTGGCATCGCATCGCACGCCTACGCCCAGTACAACCACGGTGTCGATCTCGCTCTCCACTTCTTTCACCATGCGGATAATCGACTCGGTTTTGTCCACGGTCGTCTTAATTTCGAGAATCGCCGACATCACCTTTTCGTCCAGAATGTCTTCACGGATACGCCCCGTTTTCTGGTCGGTCATCAGCGTTGTCACCGGATTTTTCTTCTCGAACTCGGCGCCGGCCGCCGCCAGTTTCATGGACATGCGCTCAATTTCATGGAATCGAACGCCAACTCCCGGGCGGCCGAATTCGATCGTGAAGCCGACCTCTCCCTCCTTTACTCGTCCGCTAATGTCGTTGGTCTTTACTTCTTCGGTTCCGCGGCCTTCAATGCCTGTCGATTCGTGGGGTACACGCGGGTCGGAGAAGGCGCGCCGCACCACGCGCGGCCAAACCAATTCATCCGGTTCAAAGGCGGAGGTGGGGCAGACATCCGGTTCCGGATCGAACCGAAGCCGCATCATCTGAAACAGCCTGCGCATGGTGCGGACCATGGTGGGGTTCAGGCTTTCCTTGCTCAGGCCGTTATAGCAGGCGTAGCATTCCACGCACTCTTCCCTGTCGATGGTTGCGCGCTTGATCGCCGGATCAATGTAGATGGCGCCCATGGGACAGACGTAGGTGCAGTTGCCGCAGGCGACGCACTTGTCGGGGTTAATTCTCATGCGATGTAGCTCCGGGTTCGATTCTGAACACGTGACGCGATGCGTCGATACCAAGATATAAAATCGCGCCCGCCGCGCAAAACGCGGCGGCCACGTAGAACGGTACGTTCCATCCAAGCGCCTTCACCAGAAAGCCAAGCGCCACCGTGGAAACCGCCCCGCCCAAATTGCCGAAGGTATTCATAACGGCTGAGACAGATCCGGCGAAGTCTCCGCCAATATCGAGGGGAATCGCCCAGGAAACGCCTACCGTCAGTTCCAGCCCGAATACCGCCAAACAGGTGAAGACGACGCACCATTCCGCATTCGCCGTTAATGTGGCCGGTAGAACGCCCAGGGCCGCGAGCGCAAATCCCGCTGCACCCACGCTCCGCCGCGCCAAACGGAGGTTGCCGCTTCGCTCCGCCCACCAATCGCTGACCCAGCCGCCCAGTAGATCTCCGACGACGCCGGCCAGCAAGGGCAAGGACGCATAGAGGCCCATTTGTTTGAGGTCATAGCCGCGGAATTCTTTCAAGTACGTGGGCAGCCAGTCCAGATAGATGGCGATGCACCAGCCGTAGCAGAGATACATCAGGCTGAGCACCCACACGGAGCGGTTCGACAGGATGAGTTTCCATGGCACGCTACTGGAGCGTCCGGGCCGGGCGCCCCCCAGGGAGGTCTGGATCAACGCACGCTCCGCGGCATTTACTTGCCGGTGCTCTTCCGGCGTGTCGCGATACCAAAAATACCAGAGCATCGCCCAGCCGACACCCAGGCATCCGAAGGCGAGGAACGGCATCCGCCACCCATATGCCAGAATCATCCAGGCCACAATCGGCGGCGTGAACGCCGCACCTAGCCGGGAGCCGGCATGAGTGACGCCTTGCGCCCATCCCCGCTCAGAAGGCAGCATCCAGCGGGACAAGCTTCGCGTGGCGATGGGAAATGCGCCCGCCTCGCCCATCCCAAAGAGGAACCGGACTGCCGCCATGCTCGCCGAACCTGCCGCCGCTGCCGTCAGGGAAGTAAATCCGCTCCACCACAACACGATTAGGGCGAGCGCCCGGCGCGGGCCCAACCGGTCGCCCAACCATCCGCCAGGAATCTGAAAGAGCGCATACCCCCAGCGGAAGGCTCCCAGGACAAGGCCCATAGTCTCGATGCTAAAACCGAACTCGCGGCGAATCTCGGGAGCGGCGGACGAGATCACCACACGGTCCATGTACGTGATCATGTACGCAACCACAGTCAGCCAAAGAACCAGATGCCGGACTCGGGTAGGGCGCTGTTGCACCCCGTGACTATATTACGGACGGGACCGCTCGTGCAGATAGGGACAGTTCATCAACCTACTGGAGCCGGTTCCATCATTGACGGCGAACTGCCGCGAAACGAAACCTGTGTTTCGGAACTGCCCGCTCCACAAGGAGCCGGAGGCAAACACGCCGTCTTTTCGTAGAGCGTAGAAATTAATATCGAACTTGTCGAGACGCTTCAGATCATGGTCATAGTTGCGCGATACCCGCTTCAAGGCGTCCATCACCGCGTCCTGCGGGTTCATGCCGTGCCGCATGCTTTCCACAATGGAATGGGCGCCGGCCACCCGGATGTTTTCCTCGCCCCGGCCCGTAGAGCCTGCCGCGCCCACATCCTGATCGACGTACAGCCCCGCTCCAATGATCGGCGAATCTCCGACGCGGCCAGGAATCTTCCAAGCCAAGCCGCTCGTGGTGGTGCAGCCGCTCATCTCGCCTTTTTCGTTTAACGCCAGGCAGTTGATCGTACCCGTTGGGGGACGCAAAGTCATTTCGTAAGCCCAGGCCAGCGTCTGTTCATCGGTATTGGGAAACAGGCGCAGCAGAGCTTTGGGAGCCTTGCCCGGCGGGGCGTCTAACCCGTCGGACCAATTGCTGTGGCCGTTCGGATCGCGGAGCGTACGCTTCCAAACCAGATAGGCCAGCCGCGATTTTTCCGTCAGCAGATTTTCCTCGGCGAATCCCATTGCCTTGGCAAAACGCAGCGCGCCTTCGCCCGCCAGCATGACATGATCCGTTTCTTCCATCACCAGCCGGGCGATCTTCGATGGCGTCTTAATGCCGCGAATCGACGCGACGCTGCCGGCGCGCCTCGTGGGACCGTGCATCACGCAGGCATCCAGCTCCACCACTCCTTCCTCATTCGGCAATCCCCCGTAACCCACCGAGTTATCGTTCGGGTCCAACTCATTGACGTTGACGCCCGCGATCACCGCGTCCAACGTATCCTTACCCGCCCGCAGCCAACTCATGGCGATGTTGCAACACTCCACTCCGTTCGCGCTCGCGATAACGATATTCTTTGGCTTCCCCGCCGTCTGCGCCTGCGCGGCCGCCGGAAGGGCCGCCGCTGATTGCATCCAACTCCGCCGGCTCCACATAGTGGCTTCTCCTTAACGCGTTAGACTGATCAGCATGACGACGGGAGTGCGCCTCTTCGCGGCGTTTTTGCTGATTGCCACATTGTTGTATCCGCAGGGCAAGAAAAGCAAGAAACCGAAGGGATCCGAAGCAGTGTTGGAGAAGATCGAAGTGCGCCGGGATGGAGATGTGGTGCTGCTGGACGGGGCCGTGCGGAACTCCGGCATGCGGCAGATTCCCGGCATCGTGCTGCACTTTGAGTTTTATGCGCCGAACAACGAATCGTTGACGGTCTTGAATGGCCCAGTGGAGGCGGAGTTACTGGACCCCGGCGACGAAACGGAGTTCCACTTGCAGGTGCGGTATCCGACGCGGGCCGTGGAATTACGGGTGGAAGCGTTCGACAAGGAGAAGCGCGACCTGAGTCTGGAAAAAAACGGCCCGTACCGCATCGACTGAGCGGCGGAACCACTTTGCGCTTTGCGGATAGAACCACTTGTTTCGCTCTGTGCGCGAATTTGCCAGAGTGAGTAAATGGGAGACAAGCCCTTCCCGGTCTCCGACCTGCTTTTGCAGTTCGACCCGTCCTCCGAACTACCCATATACCAGCAGCTCTACGAACAACTCCGCGCGGCCATCGTCAACGATTGCCGCATTCCCCGCAGTGCGAAGTTGCCGTCCACGCGCGCCTTGTCGGAAACCCTTCGCGTCAGCCGCAATACGGTCATCGCAGCTTTCGAACAGTTGCTTTCCGAAGGCTACCTGGAAGGCCGTATCGGTTCCGGCACCTACGTGGCGCGCGCCCTGCCCGAGGCCTGTTTAGTCGCCCGTCCGCAAGCCTCCACTCCTGGGTACGGCCGCCCGCCGGCGCGCGTCTCGGCACGGGGGCGCCGCGTGCGGCAACTCATGCCGTCCACCAACATTGCGCATGTTGTTCCGGCTCCCTCCAAACCGAAAACGTTTCGTTTGCACGCGCCTTCCTTTGAGTCATTTCCCTACGACGTCTGGCGCAAGTTGTCCCTGCGAACCTGGGAACGCATCCGGCCCGAAATGCTTGGCTATGGCTGCCCGGCCGGCTGGCAACCGCTTCGCGAGGCCGTGGCGCAATACCTCCGTGCCTCCCGCGCTGTCCAGTGCGATTGGAATCAGGTGATCATCACCAGCGGTGCGAAGCAGGCCATGCACCTGGTCTCGCAGACAATGACCGATCCTGGAGATCCCGTTTTCATTGAGAATCCCAGCTACAGCGGCATTCGCATTGCGTTTGCTCTCTCCGGCGCGCAAATGTTGCCGGTGCCTGTCGATAGAGAAGGATTCGACGTAGCCGCCGCGGAACAGATTTCCCCCGAAGCGCGATTGGCCTATGTCACGCCCTCTCATCAATATCCACTGGGCGTGACGATGTCGCTCAACCGCCGGTTAGCGCTGCTGGACTGGGCCCGGCGCCGAGACGGCTTCATCATTGAAGACGACTACGACAGCGAATTCCGCTACCGGGGCCGGCCGGTCGCTTCGCTGCAGGGGCTGGACCGGGAGAACCGCGTCTTGTACATCGGAACGTTCAGCAAGGTGCTAATGCCTGCGCTGCGGCTCGGCTATATGGTTGTGCCGCCGGACTTAGTGGACACTTTCATCGCGGCGCGCGCCCACTACGACTGGAGTTCACCAATTATCGAGCAGGCCACTCTGGCCGCGTTCATGACGGAAGGCCACTTCGCCCGTCTCATCCGTCGCAATCGCGCTCTGTATGCGGAGCGGCAGGAGATGCTCGTGGCCGCCATTCGCCGGCGCCTGCGCGGTTTGCTGGATGTGCAGCCGAAGGAATGCGGCATGCACCTGCTCGGCTGGCTGCCGAAGGGTGTGGACGACCGCGAGCTATCCGCCACGTTGCATGCCAACGGCGTGGAGACCTTGGCGCTCTCTCAATTTGCGAGCATGCCGGCGGACCCGGGCGGGCTGCTGCTCGGCTATGCGCCTTTTGACGAACGGTCCATGGAGGCCGGCGTGGAGAAGTTGGCGGAAGTGCTGGAGAGGGAAGTGGCCCCCTTGCGATAGGGGCCAGTGGATCTAGGCCGCTCTTCGGAGACGTCTCACACTGGCTCATGACAATCTGGGCGCTTCTTTTGCTGGCGGCCGCGTGCGATCCGGCTCCGGCCCTCAAGGGACGGGGGTTCTTCGAACAGGGCCGGTTCGCCGATGCCGAAGCGCAGTTCCGGCTGGCTGTGGAGCAACCGTGCGGGCTCGCCCGGCAAACGTCGGATCGCATTCATCTGGCCGCTGCGCTGCGCGAACAGAATCAGTTGCCGCAAGCCGCCGCCCTGCTCGATACCGTATCCGCGCTTGCCGCGCAGCCGGCGGAGACGCAAATTTCATACTGGAATGGCAGGGCGTTAATTGACGAACATGCCGGCCGGTTGTCGCAGGCGGAGGCCGGGTTTCAGAACGCGAAAGCGCTGTTGACGCCTTCAACGCCGGTGCATCTGCATTTGCAGGTTGCCGCTAATTCTGCGCGTCTGCATTTGCGCCAGGGTCATCTGCGGGAAGCGGAGGAGGCGCTGCTCCGCGTGCAAACGCAGCCCGGCTGGCGGAGCGGAAACGTAGTTGCTTATGATTTGAATCTTGCCGAGCTTCGACGGTTGCAAGGCCGCCCGCGCGAGGCGGAATCGATCCTCCGCCCGTTGCTGGGCGAAGCGGCCCCCGTGCCCGCGCAACTGCGCGGCGCCATCGCCAATAATCTGGCTAATCTCGCGGCACGCCGGGGAGCGCATCGGGAAGCAGAGACATTGTGGGAGATCTCCAATCGGGCGTTGCGGGAAGCATACGGCCCCAGGCACCCGGCGGTCGCAAAGGGGTTGAACAACCAGGCTGCTTATCTGGTGTCGCGGAAGCGTTACGATGCCGCGGAGGCTCTATACCGGCAAGCGATTGCTATGCAGGAGGACCCGCTGCTGCTCAATAATCTGGCGGTGCTGCTTCATCAGCGGGCCCGTCTGGAGGAGGCCGAAGACGCCTATCTCCGTGCCGTGCGTCTGTATGAACAGGCGGCCCTTCCGGGCCGGGATGCCCTGCAGCTGTATGGGAATCTGGCCCTGTTGGCCATGGAGCGGAAACGGCCGGCAGCGGCGATTGCCTATTTCCGTTCTTTCGTGCGCTTGTTGCCGCTCGCGGTTCCGGCCGACGAGATCATGTTGGCGAGCTATCTGAGGCGGTACGAAAAATTGCTCCGCTCCCGCCAGGAGGCGGCGGAAGCGGAGAGGGTCGCTGTTCTGGCAATGCGCTACCGCGTGCGCAGCGCGCTGCGCGTGGAAAACTAGCGGGACGCTACAGCGGAATATTGCCGTGTTTCTTTTTCGGATTGGTGTCGACTTTGTTTGCGAGCATGCGGAGCGCGCGGATCACCCGCCTCCGCGTCTGCCGCGGTTCAATCACGTCGTCGACAAACCCGCGTTCGGCGGCAACGAATGGATTTGCGAACCGCTCCCGGTATTCGGAGATCTTCGCAGCGCGGTCCGCCTCGCTGCTGATTTCGCGCCGGTAGAGAATGTTAACCGCGCCTTCGGCTCCCATCACGGCGATCTCCGCCGTCGGCCACGCGAAGTTGACGTCGGTGCGTAGGTGCTTGGAGCCCATCACACAATAAGCCCCGCCATACGCTTTGCGGGTGATTACGGTCACTTTGGTTACGGTGGCCTCTGCGTATGCATAGAGCAGTTTGGCGCCGTGTTTGATAATGCCATTCCACTCCTGCTCCGTGCCGGGCAGGAAACCGGGCACATCTTCGAACGTAAGAATCGGGATACCGAAGGCATCGCAGAAACGGACGAAACGGGCGCCCTTTAGCGAAGAGTTGATATCCAGGCATCCGGCAAGCACAGCGGGGTTGTTGCCCACAATGCCCACGCTCTTTCCCTCCATGCGCGCAAAACCAACCACCAGATTCTGTGCGAAGTGCTCGTGAACTTCCAGGAATTCGCCATCGTCCACCACGCGCCGGATCACGTCTTTCATGTCGTAGGGGATGTTGGATTCCGGTGGGACCAGTGCGTCCAGCGCCGCATCCTCCCGGTCGGCCGGATCCGTGCATGCGGCGGGCGGCACGCCGTCGGCGTTGTTCTGCGGCAGATAGTGCAGCAACTCGCGGATCCGCGCGCAGCAGTCGGCGTCGTCATGCGCCAGGAAATGCGCCACGCCGCTGGTCGCGTTGTGTGTGGTTGCGCCGCCCAGATCTTCCTTGGTCACATCCTCATGGGTGACGGTTTTGATGACGTCTGGTCCGGTCACGAACATGTAACTGGTCTTGTCGACCATGAACACGAAGTCTGTGATGGCCGGCGAATACACGGCCCCGCCCGCGCAAGGACCCATAATGGCAGAGATCTGCGGAACGACGCCGGAGGCCAAGGTGTTTCGCAGGAATATATCGGTGTACCCGGCCAGCGACAATACGCCCTCCTGAATGCGTGCGCCGCCGCTATCGTTTAGTCCAATCAACGGCGCGCCATTTTTTAGCGCCATATCCATGAGTTGGCAGATCTTCTGTGCATTGCTCTCCGAAAGAGAACCGCCAAACACAGTGAAATCCTGCGCAAACACATAGACCAGCCGCCCATGTACCGTCCCGTAGCCCGTCACGAAACCGTCGCCGTCGATGGTCTGGGACTCCATGCCGAAGTCCCGGCAACGGTGGCGCACCAACTTGCCCGTTTCTTCGAATGAATCCTCATCGAGCAGCAGGTCGATGCGTTCCCGTGCGGAAAGCTTCCCTTCGCGATGCTGCCGCTCCCGGCGTTCGGCGCCGCCTCCGGCTTCGGCCGCCGCGTGGCGCCGCCGCAATTCGTCCAATGTCGACATACAAACCCGAGCGTAGCAGGATCGGCGCTTAGCGCACGAAATAGCCCTTGCGGAAGCGGATGGTGGCGGCGGGGTGCCGTAATTTCGCCGCGGCCGTAAGCTCTACGCGGATCTGCCGGAACGAACCCGGATCGCCGCCGGGCGCCCCATAGTGCAGACTGTAACGGGAACGGATGCGCTCCAGAATGTCGGCAAATGCCTCCCCGGCGCGCTCGGATTTCACTGCGTCGCCGCCCGTCTCTTCGGAAATGCCGAAGATGTCGGAATAGCTGAAATCCGGGTTGCGGAACCGCGATTCGCGATCCGTCTTTTTGCTCTTCCCCACCACCACGGCATTGCACACGACGTTGGCATCCTGCAGCGTGCGCACCACTGTTTCATCGGAAAGCTGATAGTTGACCCCCAGGTTGTCGGTAACAATCAGAATCGCGCGCCGGCCCGTGGGCGGCGCCTGTTCCCGGAAGAGATTTGCCGCGTCCTGCAGTGCGGCGTTGATTTGCGTTCCGCTGCCCAACTCCCTCTCCCGCATTCCGTTCTGCAACTCGGAGATGATTTTCTCGTGGTCCGCCGTAAACGGAACCACTGTCTTCGAGTGCCGTGAAAAGACCATCAGCCCCACTTGATCGCCGGACCGGAGGCTCTTCAGGGCCGTCCGGCTTGTGCCGGCCACCTGCTGCAGGTAGTGCGCCATGCTCCCGCTCACGTCCAACAACAGCAGCAGCGTGACCGGCTCCCGTTCCTGTTCAAAATAGCGAATGGCCTGCGCGGCGTTGTTATCGTAAAGAAGGAAATCGTCTTTGGTCAATCCAGCCACGGCCCGGGTCCCTTCAAAGACCTGAGCGTCAACGCGCACATTGGCCACGTCGCTCCGGAATGTTGCCGGCTCCGCCGGCTCTTGGCCTCGCGCGATCATCATGATCGCGGCGGCACTAAGCAGTAGCGCCCTCATGCCTTCCATTATCGTTGGTACAGCCGGTCACATAGATCACGGGAAAACTTCGCTGGTTCATGCCCTTACCGGCATCGATACCGACCGTCTGGCGGAAGAGAAGCGCCGCGGCATTTCCATTGAGCTTGGCTTCGCGCATCTCGATTTGGGCGGAGGTCTCCTGGCGGGCTTTGTGGACGTTCCGGGACACGAACGATTCGTGAAAACGATGGTGGCCGGCGTGACGGGGATGGATATGGTGTTGTTGGTCATCGCGGCCGACGAGTCCATCAAGCCGCAGACTCGCGAACACTTCGATATTTGCCGGCTTCTGGGTGTCCGGACCGGTCTCGTGGTTATCACTAAGTCCGACGCGGTGGATCCTGAACTTGTCGATCTCGTCAAGCTGGAGGCTGAGGAATTCGTGGCGGGTTCGTTCCTTGCGTCCGCGCCCATCCTGGCGGTCAGTGCCCGGACCGGCGCCGGTTTGGAATCCCTCAAACAGGCAATCCAAGCCCAGTTCGCCGCCTGCCCTCCCCGCCCGGCCCGGCAACTGCCTCGTTTGCCGATTGACCGTGCCTTCGCTATGAAAGGATTTGGGGCCGTGGTTACGGGAACGTTGGCCTCCGGCGAACTGCGGCTCGAGCAGGAAGTAGAACTGCAGCCTTCCCAGCGAATCCTCCGCGTCCGTGGTTTGCAAGTGCACGGTAGACCAGCGAAGGCTGCTCGCGCCGGCCAACGCACGGCGGTGAATCTGGCGGGGATCGAACACAGCGAATTGTCACGTGGCATGGTGCTTACGGCGCCGCGTCTCCTTCGGCCCGTCTCGATCGTCGATTGCCGCCTGGAACTGCTCCCCGGCTCCAAGCCGCTGCATACCCGCACACCCGTCCATTTCCACTCCGGTACCGCCGAAACCATCGGTACGGCGCGGCCTCTCAGCGAGGGGTTTGTTCGCCTTCGTCTGCGGGATCCGCAACTCCTCCTCCCCGGCGACCGTTTTATCCTTCGCAAATTCTCGCCCGTAATTACCATCGGCGGCGGTGAGGTGGTGGAGATAGAGCCACCGCGCAGGTCGCGTGCTGCTCGCTTGGTCGAGCTACCGGCGGCCGGCCGCGCCGCCATCATGGTGCGCGATTCCGGCCATGGAATGCCCGCTGCCGAACTTGTCTGGCGGTTGGGAGAGACCGTCTCCGCCGGGGTTGCGGTAGGCGAGTGGCGTGTAGACCCGGATTGGATGGACGCACGCCAGCCGGAGTTGGAGCGAGCCCTGGCCGCCTATCATTCGCAGCATCCCCTGCTTCCCGGCATGCCCCGCGAGGAGTTGCGCACCCGTGTCCTGCCCAAGGCGCCGCAGGCCCTGTTCGACGCCCTGCTGGTTCGGAACTCCAGGCTGGTCGCGGAAGAGACGCTTGTGCGACTGGCCTCGCATCGGATACGGATGAAGCAGGACGAAAGCGAGGCGCGCGGCCGTATAGTAGCTGCCTTCGCCGGGGGAGGGCTTTCCGTGCCGGGCCAGCGCGAAGTACTGACGGCTTGCGGCGTGGACCCCGCTCGCGCGGCCATTCTCCTCGCGGCGCTCCTGAAAGAGCGTACGCTGGTCCGTGTTTCGGCGGATCTTGTCTTTCACCATTCCGTGATTGATGTTCTGAAGACGAACCTCGCCGCCCGGAAAGGCCAGCGCTTCTCCGTCGGTGAATTCAAAGATTGGACCGGCTGCTCCCGCAAATATGCCATCCCGCTGCTGGAGTTCCTGGATCGCGAGCGGCTCACCCGCCGCGAAGGGGATATGCGCGCGGTAGTGTAGGATGCAACTCATGCGCGGAAGCATGGGGATGCTGGTGGGGTTGGCGGCCGGAATCGCGGCCGGCGTTCTTATCCCTACCCCATGGACACAAGTGATAGAGCCCGTGGGCCTACTTTGGTTCAATGCGCTTCGTATGACTGTTATCCCCATCGTCATGGCGCAGCTCATTTTGGGCGTTAATTCTCAAAGAGAGGCTCGTGCACTCGGCGCCCTGGGCATTCGCGCTTTTTCCTGGTTCCTGGGTCTGTTGCTCGCCGCCGCTCTCGTCTCCGCGGCCGCCATGGGGGTGGCGCTTCGCTGGATGCCCGCGGTTATGCCCGTGGCTCCCGTCTCCCCGCCCGCCGCCGCTCCTGGGCTCGCCGAATGGGTGGCGGGTCTACTTCCCGCCAACCTAATCCAGGCAGTGGCTGAAGGCCGTCTGCTGCCCCTCATCTTTTTCTCGCTCCTGTTCGGCGCCGCGCTGCGGTCTGTCGAGGCTGGCCCTCGACAAACGCTTCTGCATGCCATCGCCGCTGTCAATGAAGCGATGCTTGCCATCGTTGGTTGGGTCATGCGTCTGGCGCCGTTTGGCGTGGCCGCCTTGTCGATCACGCTCTTCTCTCGTCTGGGTTCGAATGCCGCCGGCGCGTTGGGCTACTATGTTCTCTGCTTTTGCGGCATCGAAGTGGCGATCACCGCGATTCTCTACCCGCTCGTGGCGGCCTACCGCGTCCCGCTCCGGCGTTGGGCCGCGGCAGTCGCTCCCATTCAGGCCTTGGCGTTCAGTTCCCGGTCCTCTATGGCGGCCCTGCCCGCCATGGTTTCCGCCGGCGGGAACCTGGGTTTTGCTCCGATTGTTACCAGGTTTATTCTCCCTCTCGGCGCTTCCGTATTCCGTTACTCCACCCCGGTCTCACACGTCACGGGCGCGATCTTTCTGGCGCACCTGTACGGCATCTCGCTCTCCCCATCGCAACTGCTCCTCATGGTGGCGTCCACGCTCTTTCTGAGCCTCAGTTCGCCCGGCATTCCCAGCGGCGGGCTGCTGGTGGCATTGCCGCTATTCCATCAATTGGGCCTGCCGCCGGAGGGCCTGGGTCTTCTCATCGCTGCCGACGCCATCCCGGACATGTGCAAAACTGCCGCCAACGTTACTGCGCACATGGCCGTCGCCGCCATCGTGAATGAATCGGCCTCGGCTACACTTGGTGAATGAGCACCTTGGAACGCGCGATCGCCTTGGCCGCCGTCGCGCATGAAGGGCAGATTGATAAAGCTGGCGCGCCCTATATACTCCACGTACTCCGCGTCATGCTCCGCCTGGAAACGGCGCAGGAGTGCATGGCCGCGGCGCTGCATGACATAGTGGAGGACTGTGGTTGGACGCTTGACCGCCTTCGCGCGGAAGGCTTCCCGGAGCCTGTTGTGCAGGCAGTCCATGCCGTGACGCGGCAGGACGGCGAGACCTACGAAGCCTTTGTGCTTCGTGCGAAGGCTGATCCCATCGGCCGCCGCGTCAAGCTCGCTGACCTGCAAGACAATTCGGACCTCAGCCGGATTGCCGAACCCACCGAACGTGACCGCGCCCGTCTCGAAAAGTATCGCGCCGCGATGGCCGTCCTCACGGAACCTGCATGACCGCGGCGCCCCGGTTCGGTCTGGCCTTTGGCAGCCTCGTCTTCCTGCGCGCGTTTCTGGATGGAGGCTCCGCTGGCATTGCCGTGACCGTGATCATGTTCCTCTTTTTCGCCGGCGTTTCCGGCGTGGCCTTTCTCGGCGCCTCCGTAGTCCTGGGCCGCCGGCCTCTCTTGACGGCCGCGGCCACTGCCCTGGCGTTGTTGCTCTTGGTCACCATGCCCGGCCTGCTCTCCGCACCGCTCACCACGCTGATCTCGGCGCGCATCGGTATCCGTATTCTCGTCGCCTGGATTTATGTCTGCCTGCTGTTCGCTGGTTTGAGTAGGATGGTCGGCATGAAATCGAGAGCCCTCTTTCTGTTCGCCTTGGCCGCATCCACGCTCCCGGCTCAACTCGTGGAAGAGTTTTCTGTTCCGCGCGCCGGCTGCTGTCTCCAGTTTTCCGCCCAGGCCTTGGCCGACCAGTTGCAGGACTGGAACCAACTCGGCCGCTATCACGCCGACAATGCCCTCCTCGCCTCGCAACCTGTTCCCGCCGGCCGCGTCATCTTCCTGGGCGACTCCATTACGGACGCCTGGAAACTCGCGCAATCGTTCCCGGGTAAGCCCTACGTCAATCGCGGCATCAGCGGCCAGACCACATCGCAGATGCTGGTCCGCCTGTTCCCCGATGTCATCCAACTCAAGCCCGCCGCTATGATTCTCCTGGCCGGCACGAATGACATCGCACGCAACACGGGTCCGGTTACGCAGACGATGATCGCCAACAATGTGCAAGCCATGACGGAGCTTGCCCAGTCACACGGCATCAAAGTCATTCTTGCCTCTGTGCTGCCTGTCAGTGACTACACGGCCCGTCCGCAGACCGCCCGGCGTCCGCCTGCCGACATTCTGAAACTGAATGCGTGGCTGAAAGAATATGCGGCCAAATCGGGCGCTATCTACGCCGACTATTTCTCCGCCTTCGTAGACGAGAAAGGTTGGCTCAGGGACGGCCTCGCCGGTGATGGCTTGCATCCGAACGCCAAGGGCTACGAACTGATGGCCCCAATCGCGGAAGCAGCTGTGCGGCAGGCTCTCGCCAGATAGAAGCGGCGGCGGAGAGGCAACCGGCCTCTCCGCCCGACTGTCTAAGCCGTCGCGACCATCACCTGCACATCGGAATGCGCGCAAATGCGCCGGAGCGTGTGCAGCACTTCTTCGTTTTCCAGTTCGCTCTTGTGTCCGTTGGTGGGCCGCGCGGCCAGCACCAGGTCGTTGAGCGCGATCATTCCCGTCAATTCATCATGATCGTTCACTACGGGAAGGCGCCGCACGCGCGCATCCGTCATCAGGTGCAGCGCGGCGTGCACGTCGTCGTTCTCACGGCAATACACAACCGGGTGTGTCGCCACTTCGCTCACTGTCACTTCGGAGGCGCGCAGACCGCGCGTACCCAGCGCGATCGCCACGTCCCGGTCCGTGATCATTCCTAAAACATGGCCGTCCTCCACAACAGGGAGCGCCCCGCAATCGTGTGTCCACATCAGTTCGGCGACCGTTGCCAGATTTGTATCAGGGCGGCAGCACCATGGCGTCCGCGTCATCAGATCTTCAACAAGGATCTGCATAAGTACCTCCTGCGGCTAGCAAAATTCTTTGCTGGTCACCCCGTTTCTACCACCAGCGGCCGGCGAATACAATGGGCGTTGCATCAATTCTTTTGAACGCGTTTTTTTGCTGTTATTTTGTAACTTCCGGCCGTAAAATGAAGATGACGGAATAGAAGGAGGGTTACAAAGATGTTCCCCTACCGCCGGATTGTTTTTCCAGTAGATTTTTCGCAAGCGAATCTGGCTATCGTCCCTTTTGTAAGTGATCTGGTCCGTCATTTCCAGGCTGAGTTGCATCTCATCCACGCGTGTGCGCCTGAGATTTTCTACGCGGCGGAATTCGGCTGGCAGATTGCCGCGGACACGCCCGCGACGCAGGAAATCGAAAAGGCGCAGCTTGAGCGTTTGCAGGCTTTTGCCCGGGAGCGTTTTCCGGGCATCGAAGTGGAGACCACCTGTCAATCCGGCCATGCCGCCACCGTGATCGAAGCCGTTGTCCGCAGCCGCGGGGCTGACCTCATCATGCTTCCCACGCACGGCCACACGCTCTTCCGCCGCTTGCTGCTCGGGTCCATCACCACCCGCCTGATTCATGACCTCAGTTGCTCGGTGTGGACGGCATGTCATATGGATCAGTCCGATGCAGCAACGCATATTCCATACCGCCGCATTCTCTGTGCCGTGGAGCCCGGCATGGATAACGCTCATGTCGTCAAGGCGGCCGAAGGTATGGCCCTTGCCTACGGCGCGGCTGTCTCGCTCGTGAGTGCAATCGAATGGCCTACCTCGGACCCGGCGGTGGATCCCGGTAACTATTGGGATCGCATTCGCACCTCCGCCGAAGAGCAGTTGGCGGCGTTTCGCCAATCTCTGCCAATGGCGGCAACGGCGAATCTCGTATACGGCCCCATCGCCAGAGTGCTCCGCGAGGAGGCGACCCGCCAGTCAGCGGATCTGCTCATTGTGGGCCGCGGCGACGCGCAGTCGCCGCTTAGCGGCATGCTCTCGAATCTGTACTCAATTGTCCGGGAAGCGCCATGCCCGGTTCTTAGCGTCTAGCGCATTTTCATCGATCTAGGAAAGGAACCTGCTATGAAAGCCAATGTGTTCCATGCCCCCGGTGTCTTCAGCCTCGAAGAAAAACCTATACCCAAGCCTGGCTACGGGGAGGCGATTGTCCGGGTGGAACTTACGACCATTTGCGGTACTGATATCCACATCGTCAAGGGCGAGTATCCGGTGCGGCCCGGGCTCACCATCGGCCATGAGGCGGTCGGCGTCATCCACGAACTGGGGGAAGGCGTCTTCGATTATGAGCCCGGCCAGCGCGTGCTCTTCGGGGCCATCACCCCTTGCGGCCAGTGCGAACCGTGTCTGGCGGGTCATGGTTCGCAGTGCGGCGGGGCCTTGGGCGGCTGGCGTCTTGGCAATACGGTGGACGGCACGCAAGCCGAATATGTCCGTATCCCCTATGCCCAGGCCAACCTCGCCATCGTTCCGGATTCTCTCACGCCCGAACAGGTAATTCTTCTTGCCGATATCGCTTCCACCGGATTCTCAGCGGCGGAAAGCGGCAATGTCCGTTTGGGCGATACGGTAGCTGTCTTCGGCCAGGGGCCCATCGGGCTTTGCTCTTCGCTAGGTGCGCATCTCATGGGCGCGTCCCGCATATTCGTGGTCGATAAAAATCCCTTTCGCCTCGGCGTCGCAGCAAAGTTCGGCGCAACGGATCCGCTCCATGCCGATCAGAATCCCGTGGACGCCATCCTTGCCGCAACCGGCGGCCGTGGCGTGGATGTTGCCATCGAGGCGTTGGGCCTGCAGGAGACCTTTGCCAATGCGCTGGCCGTCTGCAAACCTGGCGGCACTCTTTCCAGCGTCGGCGTCTACTCGCACGCCCTGCAGGTGGACCATGCCGCTCTCGGCGCCGGTCTCGCCGACAAGACCATTGCGACCACGCTCTGCCCCGGAGGCAAAGAGCGCATGTACCGGCTCATGCGGCTCGTGGAATCGAAACGGATCGATCTCACGCCCCTCCTCACCCACCGGTTCCCGCTGGACCGCATCGCCGAAGCCTATGACCTTTTCAGCCACCAACGCGATAACGTCCTGAAAGTCGCCGTGCATCTTTAGGCGGTGTCTGTATACGCTAGGGAAGTGTTCCGCTACGTAATACTGGCCTCCGCGCTGCTCGCCGCCGCTCCGAGACCTGTGTTTACCGATGCGCTGGTCACGCTGCTGGGCGCCCCGTCTCACGATGGTCGCTTCTTGAGTTTGGTGGAGCAGGGAGACCTCGCCATCCGCGACTTGTCCACCCGCCGTTCCGTCCGGCTCACCCGTGCCCAGGGCAGGGAGTTTGCCTACTTCTCGGCCATCTCGCGGGATAGCAAGTCTGTCGCTTACGCCTGGTTCAACGCGGAAGGCTTCTACGAACTCCGCGTACTCCCGCTAGCCGGCGGCGAACCGCGAACGCTGTTCCGGAATCCGGAAGCCGGCTTTGTGCAGCCTTGCGCCTGGACGCCCGACGGCAAGTTCATCCTCACGCTTCTGTTCCGGAAGGATAACGTCAGCCAGATTGCGCTTGTGCCTGCTGCGGGCGGACCTGCGCAAGTGCTGCGCTCTCTGAATTGGGTCTATCCCAAACGCATGGACATTTCTCCGGATGGCTCCACGCTCATCTACGACAGCTTTGCGCCCGGCTCAACCACGGACCGTACCATCTATTCGCTCACGCTCGACGGAACCACCGAACGTCGCCTTGTCGAAGAACCCGGCAATCATCTTTTCCCGCTCTATGCGCCGGACGGCAAATCGTTCTATCACCTGTCCGGCGATGCTTTGGTCCATCGCTCCCTGCAGGGTTCTGCCCGCATTGTACAAGCGGGCATGGGCCGAGCCCTCCCGCTCGGCATCACGTCGGCGGGCAAGCTTTACTACGGGCTGCGGCAGGGGACAAGCGATGTTTTCCTCGCGCCAGTCGGCAACACCGTGCAAGGCGCGCGTCGCGCCTCGGCTCGATTCCCAAACCGCAATCTGGCGCCCGGCTTTTCGCCCGGCGGCAAACAACTCGCCTATCTCTCCCGTCGCGGCGCGGAGAACTTCGGCCAGGACTCCCGCGCCGTCGTCACATTGGATCTCGAGTCGGGAGAGGAGACGGAGCAGCCCGTCCGTATGGCCCATATTGAACGCGTGCAGTGGTCGTTCGATGGCCGCGCACTTCTTCTAAGCGGTACGGACGGCAAGGGCCGCGGCGGTCTCTTTTCGTTCGATCTCTCCACTCGCAGGACCACTCCCCTGGTAACGGAACCCGGCGGCGCTCCCAAGGGCTACGATTTCTACCCGCGCCCCGGTGGCTTCTTCTACGTGGATGCCGGGGTACTCAAAAACGAGAAGCAGGAACTCGAAGGGTCACTGGCGGATCTCCCCGCTCGTCTGGCCGGCTTTCCGCTTCCGTTTCCATCCGGCGTCACCGTGTGGTTGCCCCCGCCGGATGCACTCTTTGCCGTTCGCGGGACAGATCTCCTCCGGTTTTCCCGTGATGGCGAAACCCGCACGTCCCTCCCTGGAAATTTGCAACCCGGCGCGTCGATCAGCCGGGATGGAAAGACTATCGCTCTTACCGCCGGCCGTGAAACACGGGAAATATGGGTGGTCGAGCTTCCATGACCGTTCCGGTTTTTCTCGCCGCCGCCGAAGCGTACCGCGGCCGGGCCGCATCGTATGATCTTTATGAGAATTCCATGGCCGGCGCGCGGGAGATGCATAGCCCTACGCCTCCGTATCAGCGTGCGGAGGCCGGTTTATACACTGATTGTTGGCGTGAACGGCGCTACGCCGCTGCCGATTCTCTTCTTCCCGGTGTGGCCCGCAAGCCCGGCCCCGCTCTCTCTCACACGGTAACCTCTCATGTCGATTGATCTGCCCGTTTCTCCCTCGTACCCCGCCGCGCGCGTAGTCGCGGAACAATTGCACTGCGGCTTCACGTTTGAACCCGGTCCCGCTGCTCTGGAACGCATGATTGATGCGGCATTCTGGGCCAGCCTTCGCCGGGAGGAGGGTGTCGCCCCTACCATCTCCCTTGCCTGGCTGCCGATTGAGGCCACTGCCCAGCCTATTCTGTTGGAACGCCCGATTCCGCTGGACCCGGGCGCCCTCTCCCGCCTCGCCCCCGCCGTCGAACGGCCCGGCATTCACCTCGGCGTCTGGAAGAACGACGGGCAGCTCTATGTCTGGGGAGCTACCAACTCCCTGCCGTCGGACTGCTTCGTACTGGAAGTGCTGGCCCCCGGCCTACTAGTTATTAAGCAGCCAACCAGTGACGAATCCGCCAAGTACACCAATGTCGCTGTTCTCGAAGGCGACCAGGTAAAAATCCTCAGCAGTACAGCTGTCGCTCCGCCAGATTCTCCGGCTATCATTCACAGCCTCCTTGGTTCGAATGACGAACCGTCCATCCTCGTCAGCCTGGCTGTTTCCATGCGGAAACACGGCCGAGGAGGCTCACTCCTCGTTGTTCCCACTGCGGATGGCGCCTGGTTGGAATCCATCGTGCAGCCCATCCCCTATTTGGTTCAGCCCGTGGCCTTTCCCTTTTTGCAGGGTGTCGTAGACCGCGTCGCGGGCCTCACGGCCGTCGATGGCGCCACCATCGTCACGGCAACATCGGACCTGCTGGCCTTCGGAGCTAAAATCAGCCGCCGCCGCAATTTCCCTCGAATTGAACAGGTCATGGCGTCAGAGTTGATCGCCGGCGCCGTGCCGCAGGTCGTGCACCCGACGCAACTCGGTGGAACTCGCCATCTCTCGGCGGCCCAATTCGCTCAGGATCAGCGGGATTCGGTCGTTCTCGTGGCTTCACAGGACGGCCGGTTCACCGTCTTTGCCTGGTCCAAATTGCATGAAATGGTGCAGGCTTACCGGGTGGAAACCTTCCTGGTGTAGCGTCCGGCGTCTAGGCTCTCTACGATCCGGAAGGCAGCTCTTCCAGCGGTTCCGATCCGAAACGGATTACATTGCCGTCTGGATCGGCAATCTGCATCTCCAGCGCCCAAGGGAAGTTGGTCGGCGGTAGCTGGATAGCCACGCCGCGCGCCTTATATTCCTCGTGGAGGGCAGCCGCATCTTCCACGCCGATCCAGATCCATGCGCCCCCGCGGCCCTGGTCGCCCAGGCTCAAATAAATACCGGCGTCATCCCGGGAAATGCTCGTAAAGTCGTCGCTGCCCCAATCGGCGTTGGTAAAGCCAAGTTTCTCGACATAGAAACGCAGGCTGGCCGCCATGTCTTCCACCCGCAAAATTGGCTGGCTTCCTTCGAAGCGAACAGCCGGCTTGTTGTCAATGCTCATGTGTCCTCTCAAAGCAACGCGTTGCACGCAAACAGCGGCGGTGGTTCTGGTAGGCGGTCGTAGGCGGTATCCGCCAGATAAAGCGTGCCTGCCAACGGAACCGCCGGGTCCATTCCTTCCACGGCCGTGGTAAACAAAACCTTCACCCGGCCGTCTCTCTCCAAAATTTCCGGACAAGTCACTCGCGGGGAGCCGGGCAACCGCCATTCGGCCAGCACTTCGCCGTCCCGGATCCGGAACTCCCGTGCCAATCCCTCCGCGGCCGGCTCCGGGTTGTAGAACGCCACAATTACGGACTTTCCGTCCGGCCCCGCCCGCAGACCATCCGGAAACAGCGGCGTATCGCGGAAGTCGGCGATGATTTGCCGTTCGCCCAACCGCATTCCCGCCCGGTCGAACGTGTAATGGTCCAGGGTTTTGTTGAACGAGTCGATATCCACCAGCCCGTGGTTGTAGAGAAACTTGCCGTTGGCGCAGATCTGCGCGTCATGCAGCGTGTGCAGTTTTCCCGTCGCTGCTTCAAAGAAGTACATGCACGCGATCCGTTCCTGGAATGTGATGTGCTTCGTGCCAAACAGCAGTCCGCCTTCCACGGCTAGCCCGTCGTTGATCACTACCCGCTCATCGTCCGTAACCCGGAAGCGCTTCCCCGTCAACTGTCGCTCCCGCAGGTCGTAGAGCGCCAAGTCCCGTTCTAAACCCACCGCAATCACGCCAGGCCGGTCCGTTTCCGCAAAGAACCCAACCCGCCCGGGTAGCGGATGCACATCGTTGGTCCCCGTCCGCAAGTTCAGCAAGTTCATGCTTCCCTGAAGCACAGCAAACGACTCTTGAATCGCGACCCAGCCCAGCACCGGGTCGGGCGACGGAAAATTTTGCAGCACGCGCGGTCCTTCAGGCAGGAATCGCAGGGCCTCCGTCTCCGGCGTATAAAAAGGCTTTGCTTCAAATACTTGCATCGCTCCGTTGTATCACGGGCCCGGCTGAAATCTGTCTTTACTGCGCTACCACAGGCATGACGGTCCAGGACCAGTTTGTAGCGGTTCTGATCGTGTAGGATTTGCGATCCGGGGCAATGACCAGATTCTTTTGGCTTGCGCTCAATGGCAGCGCAAGGATCTGCGGCTCGGCCACGGCCAGAAACTCCACCACGCTCTCGGATCGAGCTTCCGTATCTTTCGGCGTGCAACTGGCTGGCCACTGCGGATCGGCTACCACCGGAATTGTCCGCGTTCCCTTAACTTCAATCGTTCCTCCGGCCTGTACGGTCACCTGGGTTGCTTCCATGTGCTCGTACTCTCCCCGTACAACAGGGGTGGCGCATTTCGTCCCGTCCGCTTTCACATTCTTCACGGCCGATTTTTCGTTCCGAATTTGTACGGGAGTCAGCGGCTTACGGGCTTTGGCGTCCCAATCGAATATCAGCGTCACCTTATCGGAGACATCCGCCTTCGTACTGTCGGCAAGGGGCACGCGGCCTTCGTGCACGCCGGTAATCTGGTAGCGGATCACTTTTGCGTTGCTCCATTTCTGCATCGCGGCCATATCGATCCCCATCTGCCAAGCCATCAGCCCGCCTGCAAACAGTATTCCGAATGGAGCTATTTTATTCATGCTGTGTAGCGCGGGAATAGGCTCGGGTTCCCCTCATCGCGCTTCTCGATTTGACCGTTCTCCTCCCGTCTGTTATCCTGAAAGGCGAATTAGTGTATGGCTAACCATGTATCAGCTCTGAAGCGCGTTCGGATGACCGAGCGTCGTACCGTTGTCAACAACGCTCGCAAGTCCCGTCTCCGCACAGGTCTGAAGGCCCTCCGCCGCCTCATCGAAGCGAAGGATTATTCGGGAGCCAGCGCTGTTGTTCCCAAAACATTCTCGATTGTGGACCGCGCCGCCAAGTGGGGCGTAATCAAAAAGAATACCGCTGCCCGCTACAAGAGCCGCATCACGCTGCGTCTCCGCAAGCTCCAGGCTGCCTAACTCCACATTCTTAAAAATTTCTCGGCCCGCCCATCAATTTGATGAGGCGGGCCGGAGCTATTTTACGCATGGCACAATAGCTAGTGCTATGTCTTCCAAGAAGTGGTACGAATACTTCGTCTCCGTGGAAGGAGACGCGAATGCTCCGGCCAATCAGCCCGCGAGCCTCAACCCCTTTGGCGCGCAACCTGGGGACGCCGCCAGCGCCATCGCCCAGATTGCCGCGCAAGTGCAGCAGCCTGTGGCCGCCGCGCCTCCGCCGCCTCCGGCCAAATTTGAAAAAACGGCAGCCGCCGGCGTGTCCATGACCTTCGAAGACATCTATGCGGCAGCCGAGATCAAGCCTCCCGCGCACGGGTATACCGTTTTCAAGGTGGCCGACATGTTGCAAAGTGAGCACATCCGCGAACTGCCCGCCGAAGTGAAAAAGGGGTCCATTCTGGTCGCGCTCGACGCTGCCGGCGTCAAAATCGCCGACGTGGTGCAGGATGCGATTCGCCGGGACCAGGCACTCGATGCCTTCGAACGGGTTCGGCAGAAGTCCGTAGAGGATCTGGAAGCAAAAAAACTAGCGGAAAATCAGAAAATCCAGGCCGACCTCGACAAGTACGTGGAAGAGCAAAAGGCCCGGCTCAAAGCGAACCTCGCCGAGATCGACAAGCAGAAAGAGTCCTTCAGCTCCTGGCGCATCCAGAAGCAGTTGGAGGAACAAAGGATTGCCGATTGCGTATCTTATTTCGTGACCGACAATCCGATCACAACGGCCGGTGGTACTACCAAAGCAGGTTCGTAAGCTAGCGCTGGGAAAGGGCGCGGATCAACCATGTTTAACAGGCTCTCACGGGTCATTCGCTCGTTTATTGGCTTTTTCATCTCGGTGGCGGAGAATCCCGAGATCATTCTGGAACAGAACATTCGCGACATGAACGACCAGGTGCCGCGGATGAACGAGTCCATCGCCATGGTCAAGGCGAATGTCACCCTCCTCGAAAAGGAGGAGTCGAAATACAAGGCCGAAGTCACGGATTTGACCGCGAAGACCAAAGCCGCCATCCAGGCGGGCCGCGACGACATTGCCGCTACTTTTGCCGCGCAGTTGGAACAGACCCGCTCCGCTCTCGCCCGCACGGGCGGCCAATTGAACGCCGCCAAAGCTGCCTACGACAAAGCCTTGATGGTGAAACAGGCGTTTCTACGCGAAAAAGAGAGAAAGACGCGCGAGGCAATGAACGCCATCCGCGACCATCGCCGTTCGCAATGGCAGTCCAAGGTGGCCGATGCCATGGAACAGTTTGAGGTGGCTGGCGTCAGCCAGACTCACGACGAAATGGTCCGCAAGATCGAAGAGCAGACCGCCGTCAACGAAGCCCGCATGGACATGGCGCTGAGCAACGTGGACCAACAGCGTTTTGAGATTGAGAAGGAAGCCGAAAAGCTGCAAGCCAATGAGCTGTTGAAGCAGTTCAAGGTCGAAATGGGTATGGTGTCGCCGCAGCCTGGCGCCGCGTCTCCCGATAAGACCATCGGCGGTCGCGAGGGCGAAAAGTCGCTCTAATCCAAG
Source organism: Bryobacteraceae bacterium (assembly GCA_035714175.1). Classification (GTDB taxonomy): domain Bacteria; phylum Acidobacteriota; class Terriglobia; order Bryobacterales; family Bryobacteraceae. Next base: position 32,264 of record DASTML010000119.1, read on the forward strand.
GAGATATCACCAAATGGCTGTGAAAATTGAAAAGGGCGGCTGGGCGCTCATCTTCCTCGTCGGGCTTGGCTTAGTCGGCTACACCCTGAACCGCTATGACGTCGTGAACCTCGGCAAAATGTTCGGAAAGGGCTCAGGCTCTTCTTCGTCCGGGGAGACCGTCGATCCCACGAAACCGCTGCCGGTCTCCTCCACGGATTCCGCAACCAATCAGGTCCGCGTCCGCGTCAATATCTGGGTCGGCTGTGTCGGCGGTTTGGTCGCCAACGGCGGTCTGGACACCGTGCCGGGTTCGATTTACGATCAGAAGGGCCTCAAAGTCTCCTTCAAAATTATCGACGACTGGACCGAAGGCGCCGCCGCCCTCGCAACCAACAACGTCGATGTCATGCTCACCACCGCCGACGTCTGGGCCAAGGACTATGCCCAGTTCCGGGACAAAGGCTTCAACGCCCGCGCCGTCTATCTCGTCGATTGGTCGCGCGGCGCCGACGGCGTCATTGGCAGCCAGGGTGTCCGCAGCATTGAGGATCTGGCCGGCAAAACGGTCGCCTTCGCCCCCTACACCCCTTCGCATTTTCTTCTCTACAACGGCCTGAAAAATTCCGGCCTCTCCTCCTCCCAGCGCGCCGAAATCTTCGCCAAGGCCGTACACACCAAGGACGGCATTGAGCCCGCCACCCTTTTTGCCCAGCAAAAAGTGGCCGCCGCCGTTGCCTGGGACCCGGATATGAGCGATGCCGTTGCCAAACGGCCCGGTTCGCGCAAAATCTATGACACCAAGGTCGCCAATCGCCTGATCGCCGATATTCTCGTCGTCAGCGACCGTTTTGCCGCCAAGAACCCACAAACCGTCACCAAATTGATCGAAGGCTGGCTGGAAGGCGTGCAGTTTATCAATAAGGAACCCAGCCGCGCCGCGAACCTGATCGGCTCCATCAAGGACTTCAACATCCCCGCGGACCTCGCAAAAACGATGCTGGAAGGCGTCCGTTTGGCCGATTTTGGCGACAATAAGAGCTTTTTTAGCGCCGTTTCGGGCGATTCTGACTACCAAAACGTCATGAAAATGGCCACCGAGATGTACCGCGAACTCCGTTTGGTGAAGGGATCGCCGGACATAGACGGTTCGCTCGATCGTCGATATATCGACAGTCTGAACGGCAAATTTTCCGCCGCCTCCACCGATGCGCCGGTGCAGTACCAGGAACCCGCCAAGGGTGCCACGCCGTTCGCCACCCAGCGCCGCTCCATCTATTTCGATACCGGTTCGGCGCGTATCAGCCTCGATTCCCGCGCCATTGTCGACGAAATCGGCGGTTTTATGCGGGCCTATGAAAATACGATCGTCGATATAGACGGCAACTCGGACTCCACCGGCTCCCGCGAACTGAATCTTTCCCTTTCCCGGGACCGCGCCGAATCGGTAAAAAAATACCTCACCGAAAAATACGGCTTCCCGCCGGTCCGGATGCGCACTGCCGGCAATGGGCCCGACAAACCCATTGAGAGCAACGATACGCCGGAAGGCCGCGAGAAAAACCGCCGCACCGACATCAAAATCTACGCCAACCCGGCGGTCAAGTAACCGGCTATGGCCACCATCCGGCAGCCCATCGCCCGCCCCGCCCGTATCGCCCTCGGCGTCGGGGCCTGGGGCCTGGTCCTCGGGTCCTGGTTCGCCCTCTCGCATAGCAACCTGCTGCCGCCTTTTGCCCTGCCGGATCCGGCGGGCGTCGTCAAGGCGTTCGTAGCGTTGTGGACGGAATACGATCTACTGGGCAATGTATTCATGAGTTGGTGGCGCATCGCCCAGGCCTTCCTCTGGTCGGCGGCGGTGGCCGTACCGCTCGGTCTGTTCATGGGCGCGTTCCCGGCGGTTTTTCACTTCATCAACCCGGTGGTCGCGCCGATGCGGTCCATGCCGATTACGGCCTTTCTGCCCGCCTTTATGGCCCTGTTTGGTATGGACGAGGCCATGAAGGTCGGATTCCTGGTCTTCGGTATGATTTTTTACCTCCTCGCGGTTGTGGTGGAGGAGGTCAACAAGGTGGACGAGGCGCTGCTCGAAACAGCCTATACACTGGGAGCCCGCACTCCGCAGGCGCTATGGCTCATGTTCCGCGCCTCTTTCCCCGGTGTTTTTGGTTCGTTTCGTATTTTGTACGATATCGGCTGGACCTACGTCATCCTGGCCGAAATGGTCAACGCCCGGAAGGGCGTCGGCTACATGATTGAGGCTGCCCGTAAAGTACTCGATTTTGAGCGCGTCTACGCAGGCATCCTGGCGATTGGCATCGCCGCATTCCTCTTCCGCTGGCTGCTGACGGTCGCCGAGTACAAGCTCTTCCCCTGGCGGCGCTCCAAGTAGAAAGCGGATCAACATGGCATCCACAAACAAAATCTCGATCCGCAATGTCGGAAAAATTTTTACCGACGCCGAAGGCCGGCAGGTAGAAGCCCTGCGTGGCGTCAATCTGGAAATTGAGGATGAGTTCGACGCCAGCGGTAAAGACATTGGCGAATTCCGCGTCCTGCTCGGCCCTTCGGGCTGCGGCAAGTCCACCATTCTCCGCATGATTGCCGGGCTCGACTTTCCCACAACCGGCGAAGTGTTCGTCAATGGCAGGAAGGTAGAAGGTCCTGGCCCTGATCGCGGCATGGTCTTCCAGAAATACACCTCCTTTGCCTGGCTCACCGTCGCCGAAAATATCGAATACGGTCTGAAGCTGAAAGGCATGGGAGAAAACGAGCGCAAGCAGACGGTGCAGCATCTGATCCACGCCACAGGGCTCGACGGTTTCGATGCCGCCTACCCGCATACGCTCTCCGGCGGAATGCAGCAGCGCGTTGCTATTGCGCGGTCCATCGCGGTTCGCCCGTCCGTACTGTTGATGGATGAGCCCTTCGGCGCGTTGGACGCGCAGACCCGTGCCGGTATGCAGGACCTGCTGGTGAAAATTTGGACGGAGACGGCCGCAACAATACTGTTCGTTACGCACGACGTCGGCGAGGCCGTTTATCTCGCAGACCGCATGTATGTCGTCGGATCCCGGCCCGGTTCCATTGTGGATGAAATCCGCGTCCCCTTCCCGCGCCCTCGCGGCGAACAGTTGAAAGAGCAGCCCCGCTTCCAGGAACTGGAAAATCAAGCGCTCGACAGCCTCCGCCGCGCCGCGGGAGGTACCGGCCAGGTTCGGGTGACGCTCTAAGCATCACCCTTCGCCGTTACACTGGATCTGTTGGCATGCCAGACGACCTCAACTATAAGTCCCGGATTATCGACAAGGTAGACCAGATCGAGACCGGCGACTCCAACTACCTCAAAGAGGCCTTCAAGTGGCAATACAACGTCATTGGCCTCGCCGGCGCCGCCGCGTTTGCGCTCGTCTCCGGCACGGCCCTGCCGATTCTTCTCGCCGCGGGTCTCGAAATGATGTACCTGGCTGTGGTTCCGCAATCGAGCGCCTTTCGTCGCCTCGTCCGTTCCTGGAAGTACGAAGAGGAAAAGAAAAAGCACGACGAACGCGTACGCGCGATGCAACAGCAATTGACGCCCATGGTGCGGGACCGCTACGGCAAACTGCTGCAGATCTGCCAGATGATCCGCGCCAACTATGCCCGCCTTTCCTCTACCTCGCAGATCTTTGTGGATCAGATGTCGAAACGCCTGGATGGCCTGCTCACTTCTTTCCTCCGCCTTGCCAACGCTTCCATCACCTATACCGAATATCTGCAACGAGCCAATCCGCGCGCCATTGATAAAGAGATCGAATCGTTGGAGCGCGATCTGGCCAAGCAGCCGGCCAAGGTGCAGGAGATCAATAAGAAACGCATCGAAATCCTCCGCAAACGGCAGGATCGCTTCCGCAAGATTGTGGATGACCTGCAGGTGATTCATGTCCAGGTGGAGGCGATTGAAGATGTACTCGAACTCATCCGGGATCAGTCCATCACTCTCTCCGATCCGCAAATGGTTACCGAAAAACTGGAGGGGCTGATCGCGGATGTAGAAACTACCGAGGAAACGGTCCGGGAAATCGAGGATTTCTTCGCCATCGCCGGCGACGCCACCATCGCTCCGCTGCCTTCCGCTCCGTCGTCCGGCTCGCTGAATCCATTCGACCAAAGGGACCGTACCCGTAATGGCTGACACAATTTGGCCCGCCTGGGCGCAGGACCTCTCCGAAAAATACTTCTCCGGCGCCTACGTGCAGTTCATTCTGCACGGTAATGTGCACGATCTGGTTCCGCTGCGCCGCAACGGCTCCGTCGAGTTTCTCTCCCTGAAAGATTTCCTCCATAAAGGTTTGTTCGGCCAGCGGCAGATTGTCTTCGATTACGACCGCGGCGGCGGCCTCTCCTTTGCGACAACGGAGATGCAGGCCGACTTTCGCAGCGCCGTTTCCGGTTACGATGCCTTCCACGGCACCGCCTACGCCGCGGGTCTGCCGCGCAATCCGGATGGCGTCATGAACATCCTGGACAACTATCTGCGGCTCCGGCTCTTGGACAACCGCAAGATCGCGTTCTCGATCTCCTTTGCGGAAACCGTGGCGCCGGCTGGCGACCCGCAGAGCCTCTCCGCTGAGGACCGGAACGCGCTGGTCATCCTTAAGCGCTGGGCCCAGAACCCGGTCTTTCTCCGGCAGGACGTTACCATCTGCCTGATTGCGGAGAATATCCTGGAGGTCAACCAGAGCATCGTTCAGCATCCTGGCGTCGCTTCCGTAGCCATCGGCCTGCCGGACGCCGTTGAGCGCCAGGAGTTCATCGAATGGCAGATCCGCCAGACACCGCTGCCGGAGGGCTCCGATGTGACGGCCGTCCAACTCGCCGCGTTGACCAGCGGATTGAAACGGCTGCAACTCCAAGGCCTGCTGGCCCATGCGCATCATAACCGGTTTCCCCTGACGGCCAAGGAACTCGGCCGCCGAAAGAGGGAAATGATCGAAGCCGAAAGCGGCGGCATGCTGGAATTCGTGCAGTCCCGTTTCACGCTTGCCAACGTGTCCGGCTCTGCGGCCGCCAAACAGATGTTGAGCGACGCGGCCACCGCCATCCGCGCGGGCCGCAGCGATGTAGTCCCGATGGGCTACGTGCTTTGCGGTCCCGTCGGGACTGGCAAGACATTCCTGGCCACCTGCTTTGCCGGCGACGTCGGTATTCCCGCCGTTGTCCTCAAGAATTTCCGCTCCATGTGGCAGGGCCAGACCGAAGCCAACTTGCAGCGCGTACTCGCCCTGTTGAAAGCCATGAGTCCCATCATGGTCATTGTGGATGAGGCGGATGCCCAACTCGGCGACCGCAATGCCGGCGGCGATTCCGGCGTTTCCGGCCGGGTCTTTGCCCAGATTGCCCAGTTCATGGGCAATACCGAGAATCGCGGCAAGGTCATCTGGTTCCTGCTCACCTGCCGCCCGGATCTGCTTCCCGTCGATCTCAAACGGCAGGGCCGCGCCGAAGAGCACCTCGCCCTCTTCTACCCCGATACCGATGAAGACCGGCTCGCTATGCTGCGGGCGATGATGAAGAAGACGGGAATTCAACTGGCCTCGCCCGCTGTCGAAAAACTCTTTTTGGAGAAAGCCGGCTCTATGTCGGGAGCCGATATAGAGGCGATTCTCGTACGCGCCAGCATGAAGAGCGCCCTGGAAAAAGAGGCGGCCGTGGATGCCGACGATCTGGTCGCGGTGTTGGAAGATTTCCTGCCGCCCTCCTATCCCGCCGAGATTGAACTGCAAACGTTGATTGCCGTTGCCGAATGCACGCGCCGCAGCCTTTTGCCGGAAAAGTACCGCGCCATGAAGCGTGAAGAGATCGCGGCCCGCTTGGCGGAACTGCGGCTCCTGACCGGCGAATAGTTCATGGACAACGGCTGGCAAGACTCCGCCGATGCCTGGATCGCGGATCAGGGAAAGCATGGCGATTTCGGACGTCGATATATTCTCGATCCTGTGATGCTCCCCCGCGCATTGGCCTCCGCCCCGCGTCTGGCGTTGGATCTGGGCTGCGGGGAAGGCCGCTTCTGCCGGCTTCTGCGGAAAAACGGCGTCGCAACCGTCGGCATTGACCCCACGCCCGCTTTGATCGCCGCCTCCCGCCGCCGCGATCCAACCGGCGCTTACGCGCGGGCGGACGCCGAGGCGTTGCCGTTTCCCGCCGGAACATTCGATCTGATCGTTAGCTATCTTACGTTGATCGATATACCGAACATCGATGCAGCAATCCGCGAAGCGTCCCGCGTCCTGCGCCCCGGCGGATCCCTCCTGATCGCCAACCTCACCAGCGTCAACACCGCCGGCCTGGAGAGCGGTTGGGTGAAAGATGTATCCGGCCGCCGCTTGTACTACCCGGTGGACCGCTACCTACAGCCGCGCGCGCTCTCGGTCGATTATCGAGGCATTCGCGTCGTCAATCACCATAGACCTCTCCGCGACTACTTCCAGCCCCTTCTCGCCGCCGGACTGACTCTCTCGTTCTTCGACGAACCCGAACCCATCCCGGAAACTCCGCCCGCCAAAGCCGCCGCCTACCGCCGTGTCCCCTGGTTCTTGGTTATGGAATGGCGCAAACTTGGTCCTACCCCTTGATTATCTACAATCGTTGTAGATAATCATAGTATGTCGAAACCCTCCGACCTCATCCAGGGCACGCTCGATCTCCTCATCCTGAAAACCGTCTCCCTGGAACCGGTACATGGCTGGGCCATCGCCAAGCGCATCCAACAGATGTCCAATGAGGTCCTGCAAGTACAACAGGGATCCCTGTACCCGGCCTTGCATCGCCTGGAGCAGCAGGGCTGGATCGAGGCTGCCACACGCGAGACGGAGTCCGGCCGCGTTGCGCGTTTCTATTCGCTGACTCCGGACGGCAAGAAACAGTTGGAAAAAGAGTTGGGCCAGTGGCAGCGGCTATCCGCCGCCGTTGGCCTCGTCGTTAATCAAGCGTAGGTTAATCAAGCTCACTAAGGAAGACTGAGGTCGTGCCCATGCGCTGGTTCCGCATTGTCCGTCTGCGTTTGCGCTCTCTTCTGCAGCGCGACCGCCTGGAAACACAACTTCGCCAGGAGCTTGACTTCCATATCGCCGAACAGACCGCCGAATTCATCGCGCAGGGAATGGCGGAGCCCGCCGCCGCACTGGCCGCTCGACGTCTCTTCGGCTCGGCGGCGGTCCATGCCGAGTCGTGCCGCGATGCCCGCCGTACCCGCTGGGCGGAGGACTTGTTCGCCGATCTTCGCTACGCCGCCCGCCGGCTGGCCGCCTCGCCGGCATTCACTCTGGCCGCCGTCGCCACCCTGGCGTTGGGCGCGGGCGCCAACCTCGCCTTCTTTTCCGCCGCTTGGGCCGTCCTCATCCGGCCCCTTCCGTACCCGGAGCCCGATCGCCTGGTGCAGGTCGAAACCGGCATAGCGGGCGTTGGGCCTGTCCTGTCCCTGCGTGAATTGTCATCCGCCGCCGACTACGCCGGGTATCTGCCGGACACGGAAGTGACCGTCCAATTGGCCGGAGAAGCCCTGCGCTTGCCCGCCGCCGCTGCCACCGCCAACCTACTCCGTGTTCTTGGCGTCGCTCCCGCCCAAGGCCGCTGGTTTCGTCCATCCGAAGAACACGCAGGGCAACACCGCGTCGTTGTCCTGAGCCACCGCGCCTGGCGGGAGCGGTTTGCCGCTGACCCTCATATCCTCGGCCGCATTCTATCTCTGGACGAAGAACCGTTCACCATCATCGGAGTGATGCCGGCCGGTTATGCTTTCCCCTCCGCGGCCACCGAGCTCTGGTTTCCCATTCGCGTCAATCCGGCCAACCGCGGCTATATGTGGGGAGGACAGAACCTGCAAGCGTTGGGGCGTCTGCGTCCCGGCCTCGCGCTGGCGGCGGCGCAGGCGGAACTCCGCCCAATTGCGGACCGCATTCGACCCCAATTCCCCTGGCGGATGCCCGATGCCTGGGGAACTTCCTCAGCCGCCGTGCCTTATCGAGACGTAAGAGTCCGCGACGCGCGGCCGAAGCTTCTGGCCCTCGCCGCCGCCTCGCTGTTGCTGTTGCTGATCGCCTGTGCCAATGTGGCGAACCTGCTGGTGGCCCAGGGCATTCGACGCGGCCGGGAGTTCACGATCCGGGAGGCGATCGGCGCCGGCCGGGGACGATTGTTCCGTCAACTGGCGGCGGAAAATCTGTTGCTGGCCGCGCTGGGCGCCGCGGCGGCCCTATTGGCCGCTCTTCTGCTGCTCCGTCTGCTTCCGCTTGTACTGCCGGAACTGCCGCCCGGCGCCGGCCCCGGCCTCGATCCCTACGCGGCCTCCGCGGTCTGCCTTGCTCTTTTCGGCATCTTCGCGCTTCTTACGTTCCTGCCCATCCGCCGCGGCCCTACACATCGTTCGCTCCGACTCACTACCGGACTCACCGCTCTGCAATTGGCCCTGGCGACCGCCCTCCTGATCGGCGCGGGGCTCATGACGCGCACGCTCTCTCAATTGGCGAACGTGGACGCGGGCGTCCAGGCCAACAGCGTGTTGACAGCCTCAGTGACGGCCGGCCCCAGCCGTTGCGGTACGCCAGCGCGTTGCGGCGCATTCGTGCGGGAGATGAGCGCGGCGCTCGCGGCCATCCCCGGTGTAAAGTCCGTAAATTGGGCCAACGGTATTCCGTTGGTTCCGGAGATTCGCGCGATGACGGTGGACATGGAGGATCATCCCCGCGCTCCGGAGGCTCCCGCCTATGCACTGTGGCATTCCATCGTCACTCCGGGCTACTTTGCCGCGTTGGGAATTCCGCTTCGCGCCGGCCGGCTGTTCACAGAGGCCGATCACGCGGGCGCCGAGCCCGTCGCCATCATCAGCGAATCCACGGCCCGGCGATTTTGGCCCAACCGTTCTGCGCTAGGGAAGCGTATCCGCCCTGTCTCGGGCCGCGCGGACCGGGTGGTGGTTGGCGTCGTGGCCGATGTCGCGCAATACAGCCTCACCGGGTTCCCCTCGTGGGTGGATGGCGCTCAATACTTGCCGTTGGAACAGGTCATGCCGGGCTCGGCGCAAGCGGTGGACTTTTCCCTTCTGCTGGAGGGCAACGGGTTATCCGCGGGAATGTGGCAGGCCGCGCTCCGCCGGCAGTTTCCGGACGTTGCCATCGCGCATGTGGCGACCATCCGCGAAGTGCGCGATGCCTCCGTGGCGGACCGCCGTTCCACGGCGTGGCTGCTGGCGCTGCTCTCGGCGCTGGGTCTGCTTCTTGGGACTGTCGGCGTCTATGGAGTCTTGCAGCAAAGGGCCGCCCAGCGCTCGAAAGAGATCGGCATCCGTCTCGCTCTTGGCGCCGGGCCGGGCCGCATCGCCGCGGCGGTTTTGCGGGAGGCTCTGTGGGTATCACTGGCCGGGGCCGCGGCTGGTATTGCGGCCGCGTTGGGTCTCGCGCGTATTCTGGAGTCGCTGCTTTATGGGGTCAGCACCTCGGACCCGGTGGCATTCTTCGTCGCGCCCGGTTTGCTGGTGCTCACCGCGCTGCTGGCGGCATTGGTTCCCGGTCTGCGCGCCGCGCGGCTGGACCCCGTGCAGACGCTGCGAGCCGAATAGACGGCAAAGATTCCCGGAACTTCGGGTGCGCCGTTGTCGTTGACTCGATTACGATGTCTACGCGCGCTCTACGCTGGGCGGCTGTCTCCTGGACGGCGACCGCCGTCGCCAGCCAACTGTTCTTTGCCTTTTACGTTGCCCTCTACTACGGCACAACGGCTGCGCGCGGCAACATCGCGGACTGGAACAAGGCGATGCCGCACGGCTACGTGGCCGGCGATTTCATGGGCAATCTTGTCGTGGCTGCCCATCTCCTGTCCGCTGTGGTCATCATCCTGGGCGGGGCGCTGCAGCTTTCTCCCCAGGTGCGCCGGCGCGCGCCCCGGTTCCACCGGTGGGGCGGCCGCGTCTATATTGCCGCCGCGTTTGCCGTCAGCCTCGGCGGCCTCTTTATGGTCTGGACGCGCGGAGCCGTGGGCGGTATGCCGCAACACCTGAGCATCAGCGTCAACGCGGGGCTGATACTGCTTTGCGCCGCCCAGGCGCTCCGGTACGCCCGGCTGCGGCGCTTCGATCTGCACCGCCGCTGGGCGCTGCGGCTGTTCCTGGTTGCGGGCGGCGTCTGGTTCTTCCGTATCGGGCTGATGCTCTGGCTGGCGATTCATCAAGGTCCGGCCGGGTTCGACCCCAAGACCTTCCAGGGGCCCTTTCTCACGTTCCTGGGAATCGCGCAATATGTGTTGCCGCTGCTCACGCTGGAGCTATATCTGTATGCCCGGGACCGGGGCGGGCCGCCGTTTCGAGCGGCGATGGCCGCCGGCCTGGCAATGTTGACCCTTGCTACGGCTTGCGGCTCCGCCGTGGCTGTCATGGGCATGTGGATGCCCCGGTTGTCGCGGCTGTAGGCTGGAATTAAGACCTAGGACCAAGGCTTAGGACGAAGACGACGTCCGGGCAGCGGCAAAGCGTTGTATCTGTGCCAGCCGTTCCGCTATGATTTTGCCGCCCGGGTCGCTGGCTGGGTTGAGCGGAAGGAAGAGAGTAGTCTCCTCCCGTCGCGCCAATACGTTGCTGGCCGCCAGAGCCCGCATCATCCAAATCGCCGCGGCGGCATCCATGCATTCCACGCCGATCCACCCCGCGTATCGCTGTCCATCGCCCGGCAATCCAAGCCGCGAGGCGGCGGCTTCGTACGCGCCCGGGGAAACCGCGCCCGGTTCCACCAGCGGCATCTCCTCCGCCATGCGGGCGAACAGCGCCGCAATCTCCCGGTGCTGCGAACTCCACATATGGTCCAGCCAGTAGTGGCTCGTCTTGGCGATGGAGGTGATAACGTTCTTCACCTCTTTCGCCAACCGGAAGCCTGGTCCGGCCGGCAACTCCAGGACATCGCCCGTGCATCGCGACGATACGTTTTCCATCGTAATGGCCCGCATCAGCCACCCCGCCATCGCCGCGCTTTCGCACTGTACGCGCACCCAGCCGTCTGCTTCCCCCGGTTCGGCGGTCAGTTCCGTCGCCAGGCCAACTCCCCGGCAGATCTCCGCCGCAACCTCCCGGTAGGCGCCGGATTGCTCTGCGATCTCCGCCGCTGTTCCCGGTTCCAATAGAGTGCCCTTATGCGGCGGGCCGCCCGCCATCGCCAAATCGCAAAAAGTGGCCCAGATTTCATTCCAGGCCACTTTGCCGTCTTCGCCATATTTCAGTCCGGCTGAACCCATAGACACCGGCTGCACATCTTCGTAGCACTCCTGATAGGCGGCCGGAAGCAGTGTCTTGATCCGTTCTTCTAGGGCCAGGAGCGTCTCCCGCTCTTCCTCGCTCATTCTTCTAGCGTACCTGCTATTCCGCCGGAAGCCGCCAAGGGGAGAGCGGCTTCCGGCGCCTCAGGTTACAGCCCGCTCACGGACTGTAACTCTTCCCGGGACTTCTTCTCCGCTCGCGCCGCGTTGTCCATCTTGAAGTAGGCATGCAGCGTCTTCATGGCTTTCTGCTCATCCTCGCCGGCCTTCGCGGCGTACTTCGCCACATGGGAATGCCACGGCGAAATCTGATTCTCGTTCAGCTCGCGAATGGCCAGGTCCACGTTCGTGGCCGCGTCATGCAGGGTGGGCACGATCTCCGCCAGCGCTTCCCGTTCCCACAGTGCCAGCGAATCCTGCTCGGCTTCCAAACGCTTTACTTTGGCGCCGATCTGATTCAGGTTGTCCTTCATGCGGGTCAGGTACTGCTGCTGCACCTGCCAGCTCATGCGTTCCATCATGGCCGGCTGGCCAATCGTTTCCGTTTCCCGCTCCGCCTGCACGATGTTCGCTTGAATATCCTGCAGCGAATAACGCGCTCCGCGCACGGCGGCCGATTCATTGTTGGCCTGTTTCGCGGCCAATACCTGAGGCATCACAGCGCCGGCCAGCAAAGCTGCCGTAACGGGCATCATCTTTCGGAACATAACGCTTCTCCTTCTTTCGTCCGATTTTCTCTGTCCCCTATCGGACTCACCTGGAAAGACGCGGCGCCCTGTTCCGCCGATACTACCGCCGGGAGGGTATATTTCGGCTCTCCGTCACCGGATGAGCCCCTTTCGCACCGCATAAAGAATTAATTCCGGAACGGTGTGCAGGTTCAGCTTCGCCAAGATGTTGCTCCGGTGGGTTTCCACGGTGTAGAGACTCAGGTGCAGCAGATTGGCGATGTCCTTGTTGCTGTTGCCTTCGGCGATGAGTTGGAGCAGTTCCCGTTCCCGGGCCGTAAGCAGGTCGAAACTGTCTGTAATGTCCTTGGCTTGCAGTTGCCGGATGTAGTCAGCCTGCAGCATCCGGCTCACGGCCGGGCTGAAATAGGAGCGTCCTTGCGCTG
>DASTML010000120.1:0-3713 GCA_035714175.1 Bryobacteraceae bacterium
ACGAGGGGCCATGAAGTTTTCCTACAACTGGATTCACGAACTGGTGGACGGCCTGGATGTGCCGGCGGACGAAATTGGACGTCTGATTACTTTGAAGACCGCCGAGTGCGAGGGCGTGGAAACGCACGGGGCGATGTTAGACGACGTCTGCGTGGCGCGCGTGTTGACAGCTGAAAAGGTAGAAGGCACCCACCTCACCCTGACGACGGTGGATACGGGCCGGTATGGCGTCAAACAGGTGATCTGCGGTGCACCGAATTGCCGGGCCGGGATACTGACTGCTTATTGGCCGTTGGGAAAAAAAACGGTTCGGGGCGTGGAGAGCGACGGTATGTTGTCGTCGGCCTCCGAATTGGGGATTAGCCGCGACGGCGATGGCATTTTGGAGTTTACCGGCGTAGAGCCTGGGACGCCGATCGCGGGATTGCGGCCCGATACGATAGTCGAAATCGACAACAAGAGCCTGACGCATCGCCCGGACCTGTGGGGCCATCATGGCATGGCGCGCGAAGTGTCGGCCATTACGGGCCGGCCGCTTCTGGACCCGGCGGATATGAGTCTGCTGCCGGAAGGGCCGGGCGTGATGGCGGTGGACATTCAGGACTTTGCCTTGTGTCCGCGGTATTCGTGCCTGGTGTTTGAGAACGTGACGGTGGGTCCATCTCCTCTGTGGCTGCAGTACCGTTTGGAATCGATTGGCCTGAATCCGATCAATAACATCGTGGACGTGACGAACTGGGTGATGGCGGAATTGGCGCAGCCCATGCATGCTTTTGACCTGGACAAGGTCAACGGGCAGACGATCACTGTCCGTGCGGCACGGAATGGCGAGCTGTGCGAAGCCCTGAACGGGCAGACGTACGAGTTGGATGAGTCTAATCTGGTGATCGCCGATGAATCGGGGCCGGTGGCGCTGGCCGGCGTGATTGGCGGCGGACCGAGCGCGATCACGGCTGGGACAACGAGATTGCTGCTGGAGAGCGCAAATTTTCATGCTGCTTCGATCCGGAAGACTTCGACCAAGGTGAAGCTGCGGACGGATGCCTCGATGCGGTTTGAGAAGTCTCAGGACCCGGAGAATACAGTCCGAGGGTTGGCCAGAGCCGCAGCACTGTTGCAGATGGTGAGTCCTGGAATCCGAGTGGCGGGCGGGCTGTCAGATTCCTGGCGTAAGGCAACCGTACCGGCGCCGATTTCCTTCACGCACGAATGGATGCAGCGGAAGTTGGGCCGACCGGTAAGCGAAGAGGAAGTGGCCGGCATTTTGGAGCGCTTGCAGTTTGGCGTGTCGCGGGAAGGCGGGTTGTTCACTATAACCGTTCCCTCATGGCGCGCGACCAAGGATATCTCTATCAAGGACGACCTGGTGGAAGAAGTGGGACGGATGATCGGGTACGCATCCATTCCGCCCGCGGCGCCTAGTGTGCCGAGCCGCGTACCGCCCTTGGAGCCGGAGCGTGTATTCCAGCGCCGGGTTCGCGGCCTGCTAACCGCGGCTGGTTTTACCGAGGTTTTTAACTATTCCTTCGTAAACGAAGCGCAAGCGCGGCAGTTTGCGATTCCGGTGGAGCAGCACATCCGCGTATTGAACCCGATTGCGGCTGGCCAGGAGTTGTTGCGGACAAGCCTCCTACCAAATGTGCTCAAGAATATCGAACTGAACCGGCTGCACCTTGGCGACTTCCGGTTGTTCGAAATTGGCCGGGAGATTCACAAACGGCCAGGGACGTTGCCCGAAGAAATTCCGCATTGTGCGATCGTGCTCTATTCACGCGAAGGCGACGGGAAGGCTGGCCTGTTTGAGTTAAAACGCGTCGCGGGCTTGTTGATGCCGGGATGCGAAGCCAGTCCAGCAGAGGCAAAGCCGTACGAGCATCCGCATCGGAGCGCCACAGTTCGCTGGGGGGATGCGGCGGTGGCGCGGCTGTTTGAGTTCCATCCGTCGGCAGTAGAGACGGGGAGGGCACAGGTACTGTATGTCAACCTGGCCGCGATGCTGGCGGCAGAGCCGAGCGTGACGAAATACGTGCCGCTTCGGCGGTTCCCGACATCCGAGTTCGACATTACGGTAGCCGTGGAACCGCGTGCGTTGGCCGCGAATATATTGGCACGGGCCAAGAGCGCGGATGTCGCCACGCTGGTGGACGCCCGCTATTTGTACGAGTATGTGGATGCCGGGAAGGGAACGAAGAGCCAGACATTCCGGTTCACGCTCGGAGCGCCGGACCGCACTCTAACCAGTGAAGAAATTTCGTCGGCTCAGGCTACGCTGCGGGCAGCCCTGCCCGTGAGCACCTAGGCTTCTTGACCAACCACATTTCCTATTCGCCCTCTGACCCATCCCGGTTGGAGGGCGAATTTTGTATGGGGACGCCGTTCCGGTGGTGGTATCCGGTCGTCAGTGCCTCCTATAGACGAATCTCCACCAGCAGCAGCTAGAGCGGGAAGTGTCGTTTCGAAATTGTAGCTCGGGCTGGGCAGGCGAGGAGCCATTCGCTTACCAAGTGGGGTGAGGAGGTGGCGTACGGTTGCCTCCGGCAATGCCGGGTGGTTCAGGGGTCCTGCTTGTCTGTCCCCAGCTTCTTGCGCGCTTCGAAGTTGTTTCGCGCAATCTGCGCTTCCGCATTTCTGCCGAGGCGTTTGTAGAGTAGCCACATGCGATAGTGCGGCGTGGGGTCCAGCGGGGATATCTCCGCCGCCCTTTTCAGGTGCGTGAGGGCCTTTGTGAAATTCCCATTCGCGGTTGCCATTCGTCCGAGCGCCAAGTGCGCCTCCGGCATGGAAGGCGCATAACGGATGGCCTCCGCCAAGTGTTTTGCCGCCCCGGCCGTGTCGCCATTTGAGAACAGGATATCTCCCAACTCATAGTGAGCCCGCGCATCGCGGGGGTTCAATTTCAGTTCAGCCTCCAATTCCGGCCGAGCCTCTTCCAGGCGGGCATTTCTCCAGTACAGATTCCCGATGGCGAAATGGATCGTTTGCAGGTCCGGCTTGCGTTTCAACGCCTCCTGGTACTCCGCGATGGCCTCTTCGATTCTTTCGGCCGCTTCATTAGACTGCCCTCGCAACTGATGGGCCCTATAGGAGTCCGGGTCGGTCTGAACGACCCAAAGAGACGATAGAAACGAGAGGGCTTGGTAGCCTTCCGCCAGCCGATACAGCGACTGCCTCGTGGGCGGCCTCGTCTTTGCGGCATCCTCCACCCCTTTTTTTTCCGCCAATACGGCCGTCTGGATATCACGTCCCGCCGGGGGAGCGTAGAGGTATCGCGTCGATCCTTCGCCCGCACCCGCTGGAGGGTCCGCGGATTGGCCAGAAGCCCGTTGCGTGAGCCAATCGCGCCTCTGGCGTAGGGCTTGGTTCTCTGGTTGCTGCTCCAGGGCGAGGGATAGTTCCGCTTCCGCCTGTTTCCAACTGCCGGATGCTTCGAAGAAGTGGGTGCGGGCGAGGTGGGTTTCCATAGCATTGGCGTGCTGTTTTTGCAGAATGTCAAAAGCGCGTTTGGAAAGCTGGCCGTACACCGTACTGAGGTGATACCAAGCGTCCTGATTGGTTTCGTCCACGTGGACGGCCTTTTCGAGCGCGGCGGCGGATTCGGCGTAGTTGGCCAGCGCGTAGTGGACATAGCCTAGGTACAATTGGCCCATCAGATGGGACGGATCCAATTTTACGGCCGTATTCAGGTGGGACTGCGCGAGCCCGAAATTGCGGGC
>DASTML010000121.1:0-13050 GCA_035714175.1 Bryobacteraceae bacterium
ATGGCCCGCCAACCGCTGTACCACGCGGCGCTGATGGTGGCGGCGGGGGATGCCGATGGATTTGTGGGCGGCGCGGCAAATACAACAGCCGATACGGTACGGGCGGCTTTACAAGTGGTGGGTCCAGCGGCGGGTGTGCGCACGGTGTCCAGCGTGATGTTTGTCTGCGTAGAGGATCGGTCATTCGGAGCAGACGGCGTGTTGGCGTTTGCCGATTGCGCCATTGTCGCCGACCCAGACCCTGTGCAACTGGCCGAAATCGCGATGGCCACCGCAAAGAGTTTTCAATCCGTCACCGGAGCCGAACCTCGCGTGGCCATGCTGTCGTTTTCTACGAAAGGCAGCGCGGAACATCCCTTTGTCAGCAAAGTGCAGGAAGCGGTACGTGTTCTGCGCCAGCGCGCACCGGAATTGGCCTGCGACGGCGAAATGCAGGCCGACGCCGCGTTGATTCCCCGCGTTGGCGCAAGCAAGGCTCCCGGCTCGCCGGTAGCTGGGCGGGCCAACGTCCTGATCTTCCCGGACCTGGCAAGCGGCAATATCGGCTATAAACTGGTGGAGCGCTTGGGCGGAGCAGCGGCCTATGGGCCGTTCCTGCAAGGCCTGGAGAAACCGGTGAACGATTTGTCGCGAGGCTGTTCGGCGGCCGATGTCTATTCGGCGGCACTGGTGACGGCTCTGCAGGCTTCGCGAAGGTAGGAGCGCTATGCTGCCGCTGGTTTATCACGACGGATACGATCTCCATATCGGGCAGCATGTCTTTCCGACTCGCAAATACCGGCTGATCAAAGAGCGGCTAGGGTGGCCCGTTGTTGCGCCGGCGCCAGCCGCGGATGCCGATATTTTGCGAGTGCATACGCGGGCGTGGACGGAGGGGATGCGGGACGGCACGCTGTCGCCCTTGGAAATTCAGCGGCTGGAGATTCCCTGGTCTCCGGAGACGGCACAAGCCTTCTGGCTCGCGGCCGGAGGCACGATTCGCGCGACGGAACTGGCCATGGAACATGGCGGCGCGTACAACATTGGCGGCGGCTTTCACCATGCGTTTGCCGGCCATGGCGAAGGGTTTTGTGCGATTCACGATGTGGCCGTTGCGATCCGGAAATTCGGACGTAGAGCGTTGGTCGTGGACGTGGATGTGCACCACGGCAATGGAACGGCAGCGATTTTTCATGGCGAGGAGTCCGTCTACACGCTCTCAATTCATCAACTGCGAAATTACCCGGCCATCAAGCCGCCCTCGGATTGCGACCTCCATTTGGACGACGGCGTAGGCGACGAGGAGTATCTGCGTACCTTGGGACCGGCGGTTGTCCGCGCGTTCGATGAACATAAACCGGAGATTTTGTTTTATGTGGCGGGGGCGGATCCGTATGAGGACGACCAACTGGGCGGATTGCGCCTGACCATTGACGGTCTGCGGCGGCGAGATGAACTGGTGTTGGGAGAAGCTGCGAAACGGAAGATTCCGTTTGTGGTGACGTTGGCGGGCGGGTATGCCTACGACGTGGAAGATACGGTGACGATCCACGCGAACACGGCGATTGCGGGGGCTGCAGCTCTGGGGCTGAAATAGCAAACGGGGCTCCGAGGCCTTGCGGCCCGGAGCCCCGTTTGGGGTTGCGTTACGGTCGAACTAGAACACGAACTTCAACAACAGACGGCCAGAGAAGCCGGGGTTGAAGAGGTCCGGCAAGCCGAACAAGGGCGAGAGGGCAAGGCCCGTCTTGTTATCGGCAGTTCCGGCAACCAGCGCCTTGTAGTCGTAACCCTTGGCGAGATCGACGCTGGCGAGGTTGATTTCCGCGCTCTGCACGGCCCGGTTGTATTCGGACCAGCTGTGACGCGACGTCTTCTGGTTGAAGATATTGTCGGCGTTGAATTCCAGGCGAATTTTCTTGATTTCGCCGAACTTGAATTCGTGGCCCACCATGAAGTTGGTATAGGTCAGGAACGGGGTGCGTCCCAGGTCACCACGGCCATTCACGAACGGCTGCGTACCGTTCACGGTGTTGACCAGGGTGGTTAGCGGCGTGCCGGAGGCGCCATAGAAGAAGATGCCGAAATCAGTGGCATTGCGAGTGCCCCAGTTCAAAGTCTTCGATCCATAGAGCTTGATGGCATGCGGACGGTCGGTGGCCAGACGGCCCATCGGATTCAAGTTGCCCTTGGCATCCCACAACAGTTCGTCAATATCCCACGAACGGTTGGCGTTACCCCCCGGCCGGGCATTGACGCCGGTCGCTTCCTGCGCCACGGCGTAGACGCCGCCGCCATCGGCTCCGGTGCGGATTTCATCCGAATTCCCAAGACCCGAATAGTTGCCGTAGAGGCGGCTGTAGACGTAGCTGGCCGAGGCAAACCAGGAGCCGAAGCGCTTGGTGACCTGGAATTCCGCCGCGTCGTACGTGCGCTTCGCTTTCGGAGTGGGGAACGATTTCGTTGCGCCAGAGGTGGGCGTCATCGTGGCATTGCCTTCGCCAGGATTGGCGTAGTAATACACTTCGTCGCCATTGACAAGTGCGCCGAGATCTTCGATGGTACGGATCAGGTTGTTGTGTACCCAGGAGGCGCGAACCACCGTTTGGGCACCCAGACGGAATTCCGTTCCAACGTTGATGTTATCGGTTCCCATCGGCTTGATCAGTGGATCGATCGTGTCGAAGCCAGGCACGCGGCGGTTGCGGAACGCGTTCAGATCGGCCGGATTCCAGAGAGGACGACCTACGAGGTTATTGCTATTCAGCGAGAAGACATTGGGCGTATCCAATGCATAGTACTTCACACGCCAGTAGTCGCCACCGAAGGTACCGCGGGCGAGATCATACTTCACCCAGTCGTAGTAACGGCCCCAGGAACCATAGACTTTCATGCGGCCGTCGCCGAAAACATCAAACGACGCGCCCAAGCGGGGGGCGAACTTCTGACCCCAACCGAAATGGAATGCCGTTTCCCGCACCGCGCGTTGGAAGGATGGGACGGTTTCGCTCTCCCACCGGAAGCCAAGGTTGAGAGTGAGACGCGGGTGAATCCGCCAGTTGTCCTGAATGTAGACGTTGCCGAGGTTGGCTCCGGTGGATCCCTCGGTACCGATCTGGTGATACTCATAGTAGCCGTATGTACCGCGCTGCGAGGCCGGAACGCCGGGCACCAGGGAGCTAAACGTACGATCCCAAAAGATGTTGATATAACCACCGGTCGGATAGCCGGTTAACACGCTGTTGACGATTTTTTGCGTGCCGGTGCCGATCTTGAGGTCGTGTGTACCAAACAGTTTCAGGAACTTGCCGAAATCCGCCTGGATGTAAGTACGGGTGGCAATGTCAAAGAACGACTGCTGAATGCGCGGCGTATTGTAGGCATTCTGCGGCAAGCGCAGTTCAGCGGGGATTTCGAAGGGCAGCGCCGTCGCCGAGGTTTGATAGGTGACGGGCGTGATCGACGGAAGGCCGGTGTCTTTGTAGTTATCCCAGAAGCGGCCGCCCTTGACGGCGAGCAGCGTGGTGGGATTGATCATCCAGGTTATATCGGCGCCGTAGTTGGTCTGCGGCTGGAAGTAGCCGATGGTCTTATTCACCTGGCTGGCCGCTTTGGTTGCCGTGGAGCAGTTCGGACATTCGCCGTTGTAACCGGCCAACCGGCCCGTGCTCATGGTCGGGGTCCACAGGAAGAAGGCGTTCCCGCGGAGGTTCTTCGTAATGTCAAACGACACCTTTTCGAAGGCCATCTGGCGGAGCGACTTCTGGTCGATGGCGTCCTGTTCCTTGCCGTTGCTGAAATTGTAGTTATTCGTCCGGCGGCCGAACCGGGGAGAGGCCGCACTGAAGAAATAAAGGCGGTTCTTGAGGAAGTAACCGCCGAGTGAATAACCGAATTCGTTGATGTCGTTCTTCTGTTTTTCGTCCTGCCAATACCTAACGGTCATCTGGTCGGTCGGGCTCAGAAGGAGGCGCTTGGTGGGACCCGCGCTGATGGAGTTACCAGAGAGGTAGTAGTGGACATCGCCATGGAAGGCATTGCCGCCCGACTTCGTGATGGCGCTGATTACTCCGCCCATCGCGCCGCCGTATTCAGCCGAGATACCGCCGGTTTTCACCTGGACTTCCTGCAAAATTTCAAAAACGGCGTCCTGACGGGATTGGCCGTTCACCAGACTATTGGTAGAAATACCGTCAATGGTGAAGTTATTTTCCGCGCCGCTGGCCCCGTTCACCTGAATGCCGCCTTCCAGCGCGCCCGAATTGACTGAGGTGGAGAGCACGGCCAGATTCTGGAAACTACGCGGTTTGGGCAAACGGTCAAATTCTTCGGCCGTAATGTTGTTGGCCATGGTGGTGTTGGTGGTGTCGATCAGCGGCACAACGTCGGTGATCTGCACGGTCTGCTCCGACGAGGCAACGGTCATTGCCGCATTCACGCGGAAGGTTTTGCCGAGTCCGAGGGCTACGTCGGCCACTTCATAGTTGGCGAAACCTTTCAGGCTGAATCGAATCGAGTAGCGGCCCGGATCCAGATTCGGGACATTGTAATCGCCTTGCGCGCCGGTGGTGGTTTCCACAACGCGGAGCGTGGCGCGGTTCGTGACCTTCACGTTGACATTCGGAAGAACCGCGCCGGTTGGATCAGTAGCGGTTCCGATGATTTCACCGAACCGCTCCTGTGCGAGCAACATGGTACCCAGACACAGCGAAAGCACGGATATGCCCACGCCGCGTCCAATGCCATGCAAGATGGACATTTTAGACTGCATAGAGACCCTTCCCTTGAGTAGTAGTCAAACTTACTTTTTGTTTTGTACCCAGCCGCTTCCCTGGTGAGGGAGCGGTAATGCGAGACTGCCGGGGACTCCACTTGGTTCCCGGTCACGAGCGGGCGCGAACGATCAGGCTGTACCCCTTGTCATCCGTCTGTAACCGCCCAATATCCCTGAGACTACCACGAAAAAGAGGTGCTTGTGAAACCTATGCAAATCGAGACACCTGTAAACTATAAAGGCCGGGCAAAAGCCCGGCCATATAAGCGATATAAGAAATAGTCATCCAGACAATGCGAAACAATACCGCTGGAAATGCTAGTTGCTTAATTTTCCAGTCGTCCGGAATTCGTACTGCTGAATTTCAATGGCTGCCTGCCCCCCGTCGAAGCGGATCACGCGGCCGCGCGCAACCAATTTCAATGGCGTCTGGTTGTTCAGTTGGGCGGGCCAACTGATAGCCAGTTCCAACCGGCGGCCCGGCAAGAGCATATGCTCACTGGTGAAAAGGATACCGTTGCTGCTCATGTTGACAGTACGGCCCACGCCTGTCTCGTCCGCGCTCTTCTTGCTGAGCACTTTATAGCGGACTTCCCGCTCAATCGGAAAGCGATCGGCGGCGCGTCTATCTGTTTTTTGTGTGTCCGAATGCAATGAAACCTCCATATGGCCCTTACGGGAAACACGCGGCGTTGCCGAACGCAGACGCTGGAACGTCTCCCAAGCGGCGAAGCCCGGCAACCATTCCTCTATAGCTTGCAAGTTCGGCGCGAGAGGAACAATAGGAAACGCGATTCATTCCCCGACAGTACCCACCCCCGTCCGTCTGGTACCGAGAAGGGGGGGACCCATAGTACTTCAGGTCAATAAGGGTATTGTGGTCTAAGGCCTTGCGCGGTCAATCCATCGTGGCATACTGACCCGTATGAGATTGCTACTACCGATGTTGCTCCTCGTGTCCGGCGCGGCGTTCGCCGAAAAGAAAGTCGTCGCTCCCCCGGGCGCACCGGCGGGACGTCCTTTCTCCCCGGCGATTCTGTCCGGCGGCACCCTGTACGTATCCGGCCAGGTGGGAGCCGATAAGCAGGGAAATTATCCCGAGAAGTTTGAAGACGAAGTGAAACAGTGCCTCGACAATATCGGCGAGACACTGAAGGCGGGCGGATTCACCTTTGCCGACGCCGTCACTGTGCAGGTGTACCTGACCGACATGGACCTGTTCCAGAAGATGAACAGCGTTTATACCGGCGTATTCCCGGAGCCGCGTCCTGCACGGACGACGGTGGGCGTCGCCAAACTCGTGGGCAAGGCCCGGATCGAAATCACGGTCACCGCCCGGAAGTAGAATCCGGCGTTTCGGGTTTGTAAAAGCCCTTTTTCGCGTCGCGGATCTCGGCGAGTTTGCCGGAGATCCGCGGCTCAACGCCCCGGTCCGTGGGGCTATAGAACTCGGTCCCGGCGAGACCTTCCGGGAGACACTCCATACCAGTGATGGCGCCGCCGTACTCGTGGGCATGGCGGTAGCCCTCCCCGTAGCCCCACTGCTTCATATGGCGAGTGGCGGCGTTGCGCAGGTGCATGGGAACCGGTTCCGCAGCGTGGGTCTGCGTGGCGGCGCGGGCGGCGGCGAGCGCTTTGTAGGCGGCGTCGGACTTAGGCGCCAGACTGAGGTACAGCGCGCATTGGGCAAGCGCCTGATCCCCCTCGGGAATACCGAGGAAATGGACAGTCTGCATGCAGGCGATGGCTTGTTCAACGGCGCGGGGATCAGCCATGCCGATGTCTTCCACGGCCATGCGAACGAGGCGGCGCACAATGTACATGCGATCCTCACCGGCCTCGAGCATGCGGGCGAGCCAATAGAGAGCCGCGTCGGCATCGGAGGCGCGGACCGATTTATGAAGCGCCGAGATGATGTTGTAGTGCTCTTCCCCGCCCTTATCGTAGAGCAGCGATTTGCGAGAGATGATCTCGGCGAGCGTTTCCTGCGTGATGGCGCCGTTGTCAGCCGAGGCGGCGGCAAGTTCCAGGAGATTGTAGGCGCTCCGGGCGTCGCCATTGGCGAAAATGGCGAGTTGTTCCAGATGAGAGGGGTCACAGGTCACGCCCAGTTCGGCGAGACCTTTTTCCAGAAGCTGCACGAGATCTTTGGGAGCCAGCGCGCGCAAGGCGTACACGCGGGAGCGAGAGAGAAGCGCGGAATTGACTTCGAACGACGGGTTTTCGGTGGTGGCCCCGATGAGGATGACGTCGCCCCGTTCGACATAGGGGAGGAAGGCGTCCTGCTGCGCTTTGTTGAACCGGTGGATTTCGTCAACGAACAGGACTGTACGGCCGCCGGCGCGCCGCGTGCGTTCGGCGTGGGCCATCACCTCCTTAATCTCCTTGATCCCGGAGAGGACAGCGGAAAACGGAACGAATTCGGCCTTGGTGGATTGGGCGATGATGGTGGCGAGCGACGTTTTGCCTACGCCGGGCGGGCCCCAGAGAATGAGACTGGAAAGCTGGTCATTGGCGATGGCCCGGCGGAGCGGTTTACCGGGGCCGAGGATGTGTTCCTGGCCGGCAAAGTCATCGAGCGTCTTGGGACGAAGGCGTTCGGCGAGCGGGCGCTTGTGGGCCAGTTGGCTTTCCGGAGTATCAAACAGACTCATGAACGTTGACGGCGCGCCTCATATAACAGGATACCGGCAGCGAGAGCGGCGTTGAGAGATTCAACGCCCTGGGTGGGGATCCGGACAGGAATGGCGGATTTCGCGTGATCCCCGGGTACGCCGCGGCCTTCGTTGCCGATAAGAATAGCGGTGGGACCGGAGAGGGAGATTTCGTCGATGCGGCGCGCGGCATGGGGATCGGCCGAGACCAGGGAGAGGCCGCGGGCCGTGACGCCGCTAAGAAAATCGTCCCAACCGACAAGAGCGAACGGAATTCGCAATAGAGAACCGGCCGAGGCGCGGAGGGTTTTGGGGTTCCACGGGCTGACGGACCCTTTGAGGAACACGACGCCGGATGCGCCGAAGGCTTCGGCGGAACGGACGATGGCGCCAGCATTGCCGGGGTCTTGGATCCCATCCAGGGCAACGGTGAGCGCGGCGGAACCGGCCAAGGCGCCGGAGAGCGGAGATTCGCCGATATCCAGCAGGGCGAGTACGCCTTGGTTATTTTCAACGGCTGAAATCTGGTTCATCAGGGATTCGTCTATCCATTGGACGGACAAATCGGGGACGGACAATCCGGCGTCCAGCAATTCAGCGGCGCGCGGGGTGGCTAAAATCGCTTCGATGCGAACTCCGGAGCGCAAGGCTTCGCGGACCAGGTTCGGCCCCTCGGCAACGGCGAGACCGTCCGGGGTTCTGGCGCCGCGCTGGACGGCCTTCCGGATCGTTTTGACCAAAGGATGGTGAACGCCAAGCATGCTTACTTATAGACTGTTAAGCATAGCGCGCCAGGGCGACAGAATCGGATTCATTCGCGGGGGAGCGACCCTCGCCGGCCTGGGGTTGGCGGTGTGGCTGGCGTGGTTGACGGTGCAAATCCGGGCGCAATCCACCGTGGACGAGGCGCGGCCGGCGGATGTGATTGTGGTCATGGGCGCCGCCGAGTACCGCGGGAAGCCATCGCCTGTATTGAAAGCCCGTCTGGATCATGGACTTAGCTTGTATGAGCGTAAGCTGGCGCCGCGCATTCTGACGACGGGAGGCGCCGGGGGCGACCCGGTATTCACCGAAGGGACTGTCGGCCGCAACTATTTGATAAGTAAGGGAGTTCCAAGCGAGTCAATCGTTTTGGAAGACGAGGGCGCCACTACGGTGCACTCCGTGGTGGCCACCGCGGAGATTATGACGCGGATGGGATTGTCGAGTTGCATTCTGGTCAGCGACGGATATCACATCTTCCGGGCGAAGAAGTTGTTGGAATCCAGAGGGATACGGGTCTACGGGTCCCCCCGGGCCGTGCGGTTTGAGCAGGGCTGGGGGATGTGGTGGCTCTATTTCCGGCAGGCCGCCGCGTATGTACTTTGGCGCGTCGGAGTGCCGATTTAAGCGGCATTAAAGGCGGAAAAGTGCGCGTAAACGCTTCGTTTGGACACGAGAAACGGGTACTTCGGTGCCTTTTTTGTCGTCCATGCGGAGCTGAAAGCTCGATTTGAACCAGGGCACAACTTCCCGAATCCGGTTGATATTGACCAACCAGGACCGGTGGACACGCCAAAACATTTCGGGGTCGAGGCTGGACTGGAGGTCCTCGATGGTCTTGTAGGTGGACTCGCCTTCGAGCGCTGAAGTGACGACGGTGATAAGTCCGTCATCGATGGTGGCGTAGACGATGTCGGCGGCGTCGACGATCCAGTTCCGGTTGTCGCGGCGGACGAGCACCTTGGTTTTGTAGCCGCCGGGAGGACGGGGAAGTTCGGGTTCGGTTTCGGGCGCGTCGAGCCGGGAGGGGCGAAGGGCGATGGAGCGGCGGGCGCGTTCGAGCGTGGCGGCGAGGCGGTCCTTTTCGACCGGCTTGAGGAGGTAGTCGAAGGCCTCCACCTGGAAGGCTTCTACGGCGTAGTGGTCGAACGCGGTAGCGAGGATGAAATAGGGGAGGGGGGCGTCTTTTTCGCGCAGGCGGCGGATAACGCCAAGGCCATCGAGACCGGGCATATGTACGTCCAGGAAGACGAGATCCGGCTCCATATCCTCGATCAATTGAATTGCTTCCAGGCCGTTTGAGGCGCTGGCCGCTACATCCACATCGGGGAAGTCTTTCAGCAGGTAGGCGAGTTCATCGCGGGCCAGGGCTTCGTCATCGACGATAAGTGCCGTCAATGTCTGCGCGGGGGCCACGGCGTTGCCGCGGTTTGACATCCGGATGTTAGTATAGCAGGAGTATTTTTTTCAGGGCGGACCAAGCGCTTCCGCTGGAGTATTCAACTGTGGGTCCGCGACGAAAAGTATTGGTGATCGGCGGCACGCTCTTCATCGGCCGGAACTTAGTGTCCCGTCTGGTGAAAGAAGGCCACGATGTCACAATTCTCCACCGCAAACCGGGACATGACCTGGGCGCGAAGGTGCGCGAGATCATCGCGGACCGGAATGACACGGCAGGGATCGCTAAAGCCATTGGCGGCAAGGATTTTGAGGTCGTTTTCGACAACGTCTACGACTGGGACCGCGGCACGACGGCGGCGCAGGTGGAGGCCACAGCGCGGGCGTGCGGCGACAAGATGCACCGCTATATTTTCATATCGAGCGTGGCGGCATACGGCGGCGGGTTGAACCACTACGAGGGCGACGGGCTGGTGCCCGACGATTTCGCCGATCCCTATGCCCGTAATAAGGCGATGAGCGAGCGCATCCTGTTCCGTTTGCATCAACGATACGGATTTCCGGCGGTGACGCTCCGCCCTCCGTTTGTGTATGGGCCCGGCAACCCGTATTACCGCGAGCAGTTTTTCTGGGACCGGCTGCGGGACGGGAAACCGTGGATTCTACCGGGCGACGGACGCCGGCTCATGCAGTTCGCCTATGTCCACGATGTCGTAACGGCCTGCATCGCGGCCATGGAAGAGCATGCGGCGATCGGCCACGCGTTCAATGTCGCCAACGCCCGGTCCACAACGCAGGGCGATCTATTGGAAGCATTGTCCCAGGCAGCCGGCAAGCCTGCCGCCAAAGGCACGAAGATTATCCGCATGCCGCGCGAACTGATTTTCCGGATGGGCGGCCATCCGATGGGCCCTAAGCTCTATTTCGGCACGTATTTCGATCTTCCGCCTATCACGATGATGATCGCCAAGGCGCAACGCGTCCTGAAGTTAAAACCTACCGATTTCGCGGTTGGGCTGAAAGAAACGTACAAGTGGTGGAAAACGTCGGGACAGCGCCCGGACCCGGATTACTCCTTCGAGGAGCAGTTGTGGGCGCGGGCGCGTATGGGCGAATCCGGCACCTAGCAGATATGGGCGCCGGTGGTACCGACGGCGAGGACGTAGAGCGACTGGCTGGCGGTCATGAATAACCGGTTGCGACGCGTACCGCCGAAGCAGACGTTGGCGCAATTCTCCGGAAGGCGAATCATGCCGATCCGCTCCCCGGCCGGAGTGACGACCTGCACGCCGGGGCGTGCTCCGGCCCAGACATTGCCGTCCACGTCACAACGAATGCCGTCAGCCGCCGAGGGAGCGCCCGTTCCGGGAACGTCCAACTGAATAAACCGTTTGCCGTTGCGTACCCCCTGGCCGTCAACGTCCCACACCTTCATATCCCGGCCAGCGGCCCCGGTATCGGCGATGTAGAGACGCTTATAGTCCGGCGAGAAGCAGATTCCGTTGGGCGCACTGACTTCGTCAGTGATCTTGGCGATTTTGCCGGACTTGCCATCGACGCGGTAGACCGATTCCTTCAGCTCCTTTTCGGCGCGATAACCTTCGTAGTCGCCGCCGATGCCATAAGGCGGATCTGTGAACCAGATACTGCCATCGGGGTGCACGACGATGTCATTGGGCGAGTTCAATCGCTTGCCTTCGAACCGTTCGGCGATGACAGTCACGGAACCGTTCATCTCATAACGGACGACACGGCGGCCGCCGTGTTCGCAGGAGAGTTGGCGGCCCTCGTAGTCAAAGGTATTGCCGTTGCTGTAGCCGGCGGGATTGCGAAAGGTCGTCACGCGGCGGTCATCGTCAATCCAGCGCAACTGGATATTGTTCGGGATGTCGCTCCAGACCAGATACTTGCCGACGCCGTTCCAGGCAGGCCCTTCCGCCCACTGAGTCCCAGTGAAGAGCCGCTTCATACTGGTATTCCCGATCATGTATTTACGAAAACGCGGATCGAGAGCGATGACATCCGGATCGGGGTACTGCACGGGGACCACTCCGGTCCAGTCACGCGAGGTGGGGACGGGAGAGATGGGCGCGGGCGATTGCGCGGAGGCGGCAGCGGCGGCGGCCATACCAACAAGGCCACGGCGGGTCCAGAGGGAAGCAGTCATAGCTGCTAGGTATACCGCACTTCGGAGAGGCTAGAACTGGGGGACGAATCGCTCGCACTCATCGTCCCCCACACCATGGCCGAAGGCGATGGGGAAAGCGCCGGCGACAGGGCGGCCATAGTATTCGCCGGGACCAGACGACGGCGCGAGGCGCGCGGCGTCCGTTCCACAAAGAGAAACGGAAGGAGGCCAGGCACGCAGAGCCCGCCAACAAAATAAACGTATAAAATTGCACCCCAGGGACGCCGACAGGTAAGGCGTCACAAAATCGCCCGTTGCGATTTATCAGGCGAGGATACGGACTCAGCCAGATGAGTCAGTGTAAACACGATCTTTGATTGCCGTCAACCGCTTTTCCGCAAGGCCTCGCCACACGCCCATTTGCATGGCCACAATAGACTCTTACAGAATGTTCTTTCTCCTCCTTTTCTTCTTGCTGTCCTTCGCGTCTTTCTCCCAGACCCCGGGGGCAACAACGCTTTCCAACCCCTCCATCCGGTTCACCCGTGTCGAGAAGGCGTATGTGGTCTTGCAGCGCGGCCCGGTGGAAGCCGTGGTCGTGACCAATGAGGCAGTGAACGACGCCGTGCTGCCGAATCATCGCGCAGGATACAGCGGATTGGCAAAGTTGACTCATAAAAACCGGAAAGAGAATCTTTTCGTACCGCTGCATTCCGGGCTGAATTTCGAGCACATTCTGGACGGCACGGCGGATACGGACCGGAAGATCCAATTTGAGCCGCGCAATGCACCGATGGAACTACGGCAGATTCACAAGCACGCTGTGGAGCTTTGCCAGCCGCCGACGTTTCATCACGCCTTGGAAAGCTGCCAGCGATACGAGTTGCTGGCGGACGGCGCTCTGCAATTGACGATAGAGCTGGCGGCGCGCAAGCCCAGTTTCCGTAATGGCTATATCGGCTTGTTCTGGGCAAGCTACATTCATCAGCCGGAATCGCTCGACATCCACTTCCGCGGACCGGAAGGTTGGGTGCGCGGCGTAACGCCTGCCCACGGCGAGTTGTCGACGCACTTGGCCGTGGACGACCAGCGCGTTTTCCCGCATGACGATCCGTTCCCGCTCACCCTGGTGCATAGCCTCTCGCGGCATCGCTATACGGAACCGTGGTACTTCGGCGTAAGCCATGGGATGGCGTTTGCGCAGATTTTCCGGAAGCGGGACGCGGTGCGCATTACGCAGTCGCCATCGGGAGGCGGCAAAGGAAATCCAGCGTGGGATTTTCAGTTCTACGTGCCACGGTACGAAGTCGACCGGGTGTATCAGTTCGTGATGCGAGCCGTCTACCTACCCTTCA
>DASTML010000122.1:0-15951 GCA_035714175.1 Bryobacteraceae bacterium
CTATGTAGGACAAGATTCGCGAGTGATCCAACGCCGCCGGCCGTTGTATCTCCCTTTCCCACGAGGCAAGGCCCGTAGGCTTCCCGCCCCATCTTTGCAACATGTCCCAGGTACTGCACGCATTGGATGTCCAGTTCCTCATGGCTTCTCCGGTGTGTTCTCGGCCCCGTTTCCACACGCTGCCATCTTTAATGCAAACGATGGGCCAAATCGAAACATGGCCGTACTTCTTCTATTTCCTGCATTCGACTGCACGCCGGTAGATTAAAGCGGGGTAATCTCTACCGGTACGCGCCGTTCGCAGGAAGTATATTTTTCACACCCTGTCCGGCGGGCATTCGCCGTCCACAAACCCATCGCTGGGAAACGGGCGATCCCCTTTCCAGCCGCACGGAAGGCGCAGGCCTCGACAGCCGGGGCGGAGTGCGGAACAAGCTGATTCTACGGAAGTTTCCGGTACCCTCGCCTGCCAGTGAGATGGGGAAGGCTGCCAGTCGGGGAAACGCTTCGGCCGCTGCCAAAGTTCCTCCTGAACGAGGGCCGGAGCAGCCAAACGGGCATGTACGTGCACGGTTAGGTGTGTGGCCCGAGGGACAGGCCAACTGCGGTATCCCAAAGGCCCAGGCCCGAAAATACTCGAAAACGGAGACAAACAATGCATGTCGAACAGTTGACGGAACTCCTGATCGATGAAGTCAGGGATCTTTATCACGCCGAAAAACAGCTTGTACAGGCGCTGCCGAAGATGGCCAAGGCGGCGGAATCGAGGGAACTGCGCGATGCTTTTGAGGAGCATAAGAAAGAGACCGAAACGCATGTCGCGCGGCTAGAGGAAGTCTTTGTACTGCTGGACACGCCCGCTAAGGCGAAAGCTTGTAAGGGAATGCAGGGATTGCTTGCCGAAGGCGATGAGGCGCTGCAGAATGGGCAGAAGGGATTTCAACGGGATCTGGCCCTGATTGGCGCGGCGCAGCGTGTGGAGCATTACGAAATTGCGGCGTATGGTACGGCGCACGCGATGGCCGAGCAGTTGGGTGACTCGCAAGTAACCCGGTTGCTCATGCAGACGGCGAGCGAGGAGAAGTCGGCGGACCGCCTGTTGACCACAATTGCCGACAGAATCTATCGAAACGCCGGCAGCGGACACCCCGCGGCACGAACGGCCAATGGCCGGTCGAAAGCCGAACATATGCACGCGTAAACGCGGGAAGCGGCCGCCGAACGAGGGGGCCGCTTCCTACCGCCTTGCCCTGCTTGACGGGCGGAGGGTTGACTGATAGAAGAAAGCAGGCGCATGGAAAAACGTACGATTGGGACAAGCGAGATTGCGGTGGCTCCGGTGATGTTCGGAGGCAACGTCTTTGGATGGACGGTGGATGAGGCGGCCTCCTTCCACCTGTTGGACGCCTGGGTGGACCGCGGTTTTGATTTCATAGACACGGCCGACGTCTATTCCCGCTGGGCGGCCGGCAACAGCGGCGGCGAGAGCGAGACGATCCTAGGCCGTTGGTTTGCACAGAGCGGGAAACGGGATCGCGTGGTGCTGGCGACCAAGGCCGGGAAGGATATGGGCGAAGGGCGGACGGGGCTTTCGGCGGCGTATCTGGAACGAGCCGTGGAGGCCTCGCTGCGGCGATTGCAGACGGATTGCATCGATCTCTACCAGGCGCACGCCGATGATGAGACGGTTCCGCTGGAAGAGACGCTGACGGCGTTTGACCGCATGGTGCGGGCAGGGAAGGTGCGTTTGCTGGGCGCCTCCAACTACAGAGGCGCGAGGCTCGCCGAGGCGATTGGAACCAGCAACCGGTTGGGCTTGGCCGCTTATGTAACGCTGCAGCCCAACTACAATCTGCATGCGCGAGAGGAATACGAACGCGATTTGGCTCCCGTGGCGGCGCAGCATGGTTTGGGGGTGATTCCGTATTTTTCCCTGGCGGCCGGATTCCTCACCGGTAAGTACCGGACGGCGGAGGACGCCAAAGGTACGCAGCGGGAGGGGATGGTGCGCAAGTACTTTGACGAGCGGGGCGGCCGCATTCTGGAGGCGTTGGTCACGGTAGCGGAAGAGACTCGCGCGCCCCAGGCTTCGGTGGCCCTGGCGTGGCTGCTGGCGCAGCCGAATATTCTGGCGCCGATCGCGAGCGCGACCTCTGCCAAACAGTTGGAGGCCCTCTTTCTGGCGGCGGAGTTGACGCTGACTCCCGAGCAGTTGGCGCGGCTGGACGTGGCGAGCCGGTACTAGGGACGCGCCCAGTAACGGTCGCGGGCCTGGACGGTCAGGCCTTTTTGCTTGACTGCCAGTTGAATGCGGCGGAACTCAGACAGTTGGACAGGGGTATCGGAGACGTAACCGAGGCTGTACTGGCTCCGCAGTTCGGCTTGAATGAGGGCGTAGATCTGGCCGATGGGGAGACGCTTGGAGACTTCGAAGAGAGCGCCTCCTGTCTCCTTCGACAGGCGCGCCAATACGCCCCGGCCGTAGCCGCCATTGCGTCCGGTGAAGAGGACGGAATAAACGATGGTGTCGTTTTTCTGTGCGGAATCGATGGCTTCGGCGAGGGTGGAACTGCTGCCGTAGTCGACGCCATCGGTGAGAACTATCACGGCCTTCCGACCCGTTACATCCTTCAAAAGAAAGCGCGCGGCGGTGTCGATGGCGTCAAAGAGAACGGTGCCGCCGCCGCCGATACCGCGGCGCAGTTCGGAGCGGCTGGGCGTATCGACTTCACTGAGGGCGCTTTCGAGCTGGTTGTAGACGTTGGTGAGCGTCTGTTTGATGAGCACGCGGCTATCGAACTGGAGAACGAAGGCTTTGTCGCGGTCGATGCGAAGCATTTCATCCAGGAAGCGGAGGCTGGCCGAGCGTTCGGCGGCCAGGACGTCTTCCTGGCTCATGCTGGTGTCGATGAGCAGGCCAATGGAGAGCGGGAGGTCGCCTTGCTGGGCGAAGTATTGAATGGTTTGGGGGCGGCCCTGTTCGGTGAGGACGAAATCGTCCTTGGTCAAGTTGGCGATGATGGTTCCGTGTTTGTCGCGGACGGTGGCCGGGACGTTGACTACGCGGACGCCGGTGGTGAAGGTCGCTTCCTGGGCACGGGCGGCGGCGGCGGCGAGCAGCAGGGCGCGGCGGGAGAGTGGATACGGCACGGTACTTCTATCATGATGGGTATCATGCAGCCGATGGGGGTGAACGCGGAGTTGGGGGAGCGGGCTGTGCGGACGCTGTTGCAGGTTCTGGACGCGGTGGGCACCTTCGTATTTGCGTTGAGCGGCGCCGCGGCGGGGATACGGGCACGGGTGGACCTGTTTGGCGTGCTGGTTTTGTCTTTCGCGGCGGCGACGGCTGGCGGAATTGTGCGGGACCTATTGATCGGGGCTGTGCCGCCGGCGTCCATCAAGGAGTGGCCGTACCTGGCGATATCGGTGGCGGCGGGCGTGGTGATGTTTTACTGGCAGCCGAGCGTGGAGCGGTTGCGGACGCCGGTATTGACGTTTGACGCGGCGGGCCTGGGGCTGTTTGCGGTGGCCGGGACACAGAAGGCATTGACGTACGGCATTGAACCGGTGCAGGCGGCGTTGCTGGGGATGCTGACGGGAATCGGCGGGGGGATTGTACGCGATTTGCTGATTAACGAGATTCCAACGGTATTGCGGGCGGAGTTGTATGCGGTGGCCGCGCTGGCGGGGGCCGCGGTAGTGGTGGTGGGCGGAATGTGCGGGTTGCCGCCGGCGTGGACGACGGCAGGAGGCGCGGTACTTTGTTTTGCGCTGCGAATGGCGGCCATACGGCGGGGATGGAAATTGCCCACCTCGCCGCGCGCATAGGCGGCGGGCTTACTCCCGGCGCAGAGTTTGGGCGGGGTCCACACTGGCGGCGCGCAGGGCGGGCAAAAGGACGCCGGCGGCGGCGGCGAAAACAAGGAGAGAGAGGGCTCCCAGGTAGACGGCGGGTTCGACGGGTTCGATGCCGAAGAGCTGCGCACGCAGGTAGCCGGCGGCCGCGGCCGACGCGCACAATCCCGCCGCGGCTCCGGCGGCGGTCCAGCGGAGACATTCCCGCAGCGTGAGTTGCAGAATGCGGGCGCGGCTGGCCCCTAGCGCGATCCGGATGCCGAACTCCTTGGCGCGTAGCGTTACCAGAAAACTGGAGAGGCCGAAGAGCCCGGCGGCGGCCAGCAGGAGGGCGAGCGCGGCAAAGGCGGCAAGGAGCCATGCCTGGAAACGCGGGAGGGCGGTGAAGCCCGCCACCTGTGCGGACAGCGATTGGGCGACAACGGAGATATGGGGCTCCGTGGCGTGAATCTGCGCGGCCACGCGGTTGGGATCCGGCGGCGTTCCGGCCTCCCAGCGGACGATGGCGTGGGCGAAACGCCAGCCGTGGGGCGGGCGCTGGTTACGGGCGAGCGAGTTCGGTTCGTTGCGGCGCAGCGCATAGAGTTCGGGCGCGGAGGGTTGCGCCAGGCCGGCGTTGCGGATATCGCCGGCGACGCCGATGACCCGGCAGTCCTCTGTCCAGGGCAGAGTGCGGCCGATGGGGTCGTCCTCCCCATACAGGCGGCGGGCGAGAGTTTCACTGAGGATGACGGGTTGCAGGCCGCCGGCCGCATCGGCCGAGGTGAAACCGCGGCCGCGCCGTATCGGAATAGAGAGCGCCGGGAGATAACCGGCGGTGACGTAGCGCCAGAGGACCGTCCCTTTGTTGACGGCCGCGTTGCCGCCGCCGCGGAGGGCGACGAAGGGGAAAGAACGGGGATCGCCGGCGGGAGGAAGGCTATCGGCGATGGCGGCGGAGGCGGCTCCGGGGAGTTGGAGGAGCCGGTGTTCGAGGTCCCGGAAGAACACAGCCTGACGCGCGGGATCGGCATATCGCTGCGCGGGCAGCAGGAAGGTTACCGTGGTGACTCGATCCGGCTGGAAGCCGAGAGGCGCCTTTTGCAGACGGGAGAGGCTTACCAGGAGCAGGCCGGCCGTAGTGAGCAAGACCACGGAGACGCCAAACTGCGCCGCGACCAGAGCGGGGCGGAGCCACTGGCGGCCCGTGCGTTGCGGACGGAGATGCTGCCAGGCCGGCGCGAGGCCGAAGAGCAGCGCAGACAGAATCGTTAGGCCCGCGGAGAAACACAGAACCCGGGCGTCAAGCGCCACGTCGTGCAGGCGCAGCGGGCCGGCGGGATAGAGCGTCCGTACCCCATGAAGGAGCAGGGCGGCGAGAAGGCAGCCGGCGGCTCCGCCCAAAAGTCCGAGCAGCATACTGTCGAGGAGAGACTGCAGGGCAAGACGGCGCGGGGAGGCTCCGAGAGAGGCCCGGACGGCGAATTCCCGGGAGCGGGCGTGGGTCCGGGCGAGCAGAAGACTGGCCACGTTGGCGCAGGCCAGGAGAACGAAGGCCAGGACGGCGGCGAGAAGGAGCCAGAGAACTGGCCCATAGGCGGCGGTCTGGTGTTCCTGGAGCGAAAGCACGCGGAAGCGCATGGGGACGGCTTTGCGCAGATCGGCGGGAACGCTATCGGCAAAACGCTCGAAGAGCGGGGTGAGCCGGGCAGCCGCGGCGGCGGGCGTGAGGGAGGCGGGGAGGAGGCCGATGGCCTGGACGACGCGCTGGCGTTCGCCGGCTTCGCGGAGTTGAAGGGGGCGCAGGAGGTCGACGGGGGAGAGGTCCGGAGTGGCAAAGGTGGGAGGAAGGACGCCGACGATCCGGTGGGGGATGCCATCGATAGGAATGGTGCGGCCGAGGACGGCGGGGTCAGCGGCGTAGCGGGTGGTCCAGAGGGTATGGGAAAGAAGGAGGGCGGGGTCGGCGGCCGGTTGATCTTCGGCGGGCGTAAAGTTACGGCCTAGAACGGGAACGATGCCAAGGGTGGGAAGAAAATGGCGGTCCGCCGTGAGGCATCGAAGGCGCTCCGGGGCGGGACCGGTGAGGTCGCAACTGTCCGTGCTTTTCCAGGCGGTTAGCGATTCCAGAGCGGCGGCGGAGCGCCGCCATTCCTGAAAGGTGCCAGCGAAGAGCCAATCCTGCGGAGAGATGAGGGGCGCGTCGATACCGATCGAAAGGAGACGGGGCGCGTGAGGGTAGGGCAGGGGGCGGGATAGGTTGCGGTCGGCGACGCTGAAGACGGCCGTGGCTCCTCCGGCGGCCAGGGCGATGGCGGTGATAGCAGCGAGAGAGAAGGCGGGTTGGCGAACAAGGAGGCGGAGGGAAAAGCGCAGGTCCAGCCGGACAGGGTCCAGCCAAGCCCAGGGACGGACCGCTCGGCAGGCTTCGCGGGCTTGCTGGAATCCGCCGAACTCGGCGAGAGCCCGGCGGCGGGCTTCTTCGGGAGGTATTCCTTGCGCGACATAATCCGCGGTTTGCCGCGCAATGTGGTCGAGAAGTTCAGCGTCGAGCCGGTGATCGTCCATGGAGACCTTGTGCTTCTACCTATACAGCAAGATAGATAGAAGCACAAGGGGTCATCGATTAGCGGCGGCGGCGGCGGCCGTTGCGGTCGTCGTAGTAGCCGTTATCGGTTCCGCCGCGCCAGAAGATGTCAAAGGTATAGCCTTCGCGGCCGCTCTTTGGATCTTCGATGCGGATGACGGCGGGTCCGCCATTGCCGGGCGTGCGGACGAGGTCTTGGCGGCCGCGTCCATCGATGCCTTTGAAGCGGAAATCGTTCGGATTGGCCGGCATGGCTTGGTTGCATTCGAAGCGGCGCCAGTTGGCCCGTTGGCCGCCGCGAGAGCGGAGGCGGGCAGTGGAACCGCGAATCTCGACTTCGGCAGCGCCATCGACCTCAACTTCGATCGTGCACTTGCCGTCCCCGCCGCCGCCTCGTATGCTCGCGGAGCGGGTTTGTTCGCCACCCCATTGTGCATAACTGCTCAGGGCGGCCAGGATGGGGAGAACTGCGAGTTTGATCGACATGCCCGTAGGATGCGGTGATGCGGGCGTGAGTTTCCGGGACGAAAAGGCGGCTGGGTGTATACTGGCAAGCGAATGGCGGCAGGCAATCGACGAGTCCGGCGCTGTCCGGCAGCATAGGGATGGAGACGCCACTTCCTTTCACCCGGCTTTCGCATTACAGGATCCTTTCGCGCCTCGGCGTGGGGGGCATGGGCGAGGTGTATCTGGCCGAAGACTCGCGGCTGGACCGCCGAGTCGCCATCAAGGTGTTGCCCGCGGCCTATACGGCCGATGCGGACCGGTTGCGGCGATTCATGCTGGAGGCCAAAGCGTCCTCTGCGCTCAACCATCCGCATATCGTGACTGTGCACGATATTGGCGATAGCGAAGCCGGCCGCTATCTGGTGATGGAGGCTATTGAGGGGCGCACACTACGCTCCATATTGGCCGAAGGGTTGCCCCTGGGAGAGTTGGCCGGGCTGGGCGCCCAGATGGCCAAAGGGCTGGCGGCGGCGCACGCGGCAGGGATTGTGCATCGCGACATCAAACCGGAAAACATCATGGTCCGGCATGACGGCTATGTGAAGATTCTGGACTTCGGTCTGGCTCGGTTGCAGCAGGCTTCGTTCGCGGCGCCGGGTTCCTCTACTGAGCCCGGCGTGTTCATGGGGACGTTGAAGTACATGTCGCCGGAACAGACGCGGGGCGAGGTGACGACAGCGGCGTCCGACATCTACTCGCTCGGCATGGTTTTTTTTGAACTCGCGACAGGGCGGTATCCGTTCGTGGCGCAATCGTTTCTGGGCGTGTTGAACGCGATTGCCAATGCGCCGGCGGTGGCCCCTTCGTCGTTGCATGCCGCGGTGCCGCCGGAGTTGGATGCGCTGATCCTTCGCATGCTGGATAAGGACGCCGGGCGGCGGCCTTCGGCTCAGGATGTCGCCGCGTTCCTGGCGCCGGAACGTTCCGGGACCCTCACCGGGATTCCCGTGGCCCCCATGAAGGCCGGACCCGTGCGCCACACCGTGGGCCGGAAGCGTGAGTTGCAGGATTTGCGGGCGGCTCTGGTGGCGGTGGGTACCGGACGGGGCATGCTGTTATGCGTTTCCGGGGAGCCGGGGATCGGCAAATCGACTCTGGTAGAAGAGTTTCTCACGTCCGTGGCCGCGGATGGCGTGTATACGATTGCTCGCGGACGCTGTTCGGAACGGTTAGCCGGTACCGAGGCCTACCTGCCGGTTTTCGGCGCCTTGGAGAATTTACTGCAAGCCGGGACGCACCCCGGGATTTCCGAGCTGATGAAGCAGACCGCGCCGGACTGGTATGCGCAGATTGCCAACGCGACATCGTCCGGCGCCAATGCCGCGATTTCGCAGGACCGTTTGAAGCGGGAACTGGGTTCACTCTTGCAGGAAGCCTCCCGCCAGCGTCCGATTTTGCTGTTTTTTGACGATCTACATTGGGCGGATCTATCCACGGTGGACTTGCTGACCTACCTGGCCAGCCAGTTCAGCGGCATGCGGCTGTTGATCGTGGTGACCTACCGGCCATCGGACATGCTGCTGGCGAACCACCCGTTTCTGGCCGTGAAACCGGACTTGCAGGCACGCGGACTGCTGCGGGAACTGCCGCTTTCGTTTCTGGGCGAGCCGGAGATTGCGCAGTACCTTTCGCTGGAGTTTCCGGGGCACCGGTTTCCGGCGGGATTTCCCCGGTTGATTCAGGCAAAAACGGAGGGCAGTCCGCTGTTTATGGCGGATTTGGTACGTTATTTGCGCGACAAATCGGTGATTGAGACGGAGTCCGGCGCATGGACGTTGGCGCGGGGCCTACCGGACATTGAGCGCGATTTGCCGGAGTCGGTACGCGGGATGATCGAGCGGAAGATCACCCAGTTGCAGGAAGAAGACCGGAAACTGTTGAGCGCGGCTAGTGTACAGGGTTATGAATTTGATTCGGCAGTACTTGTGCGTGTGCTTGGCTCCGATCCGGACTGGGTGGAAGAGCGGTTGGAGACTTTGGACCGTGTCTATTCGTTCGTGAAGCTGGTCCGCGAAGCGACTTTTCCGAACCAGGAATTGACGCTGCGGTACCGTTTCGTGCACGTTCTGTATCAGAATGCGCTGTTTGGGGATCTGCGGGCGACGCGGCGGGCCACGCTGAGCCGGGAGGTGGCACAGGCGCTGGAGGCGTTCCACGGGGCCAAAAGCTCCTCCGCGGCCAATGAATTGGCTGTTTTGTGGGAATCGGCGCGGGATTTTGGGAAAGCAGCGGGGTATTTCGCTCTGGCCGCGCGGCAGGCGGGCAAGGTTTTTGCGGATTCCGAGTGCGCGGTGCTGGCCCAGCGCGGTTTGGCGGCGTTGGCGCAATGTGCGGAGACGCCGGAGCGTACCGACCAGGAACTCGCGCTTTTAGTTGTACTTGGCGTGGCGCAGCGTGCGGTGAAGGGGTTCTCCCACCCCGATGTGGGGGCGACGTTTTCGCGGGCGCGGGAGCTTTGCCCGGCGGCGGGGCACTCGGCGCGGATGGTTCCGGTGTTACGCGGGCTTTGGGAGTACTACGAAGTTCAAGCGGATTATGAGAAAGCCATGCCTTATGCACGGCAATTGCTGGAGTTAACCGGCCACTTGGGCGATCCGGGGTTGATGGCGGTGGCGTGCGATGTGATGGGCGATACGTCGGTGTGGATGGGCGAATTTGCCCTCGCGTGGGAACATTTAGGCCGCGGAACGACGTTATATGACGCAAAATTGCACCATTCGCACGTCTTTTTGTACGGTTATGACACCGGAATGGCATGTTTTAGCTACGGTGCGATCGCCCTTTTCCATCTCGGATACCGGGACCAGGCGGCGGTGCATATGCAACGCGCGTCGGCGATAGCGGCGGAACTGGGCCACCCGATGACGACGGCGTTTGCGGCGATTATGGGCGCCTGGCTGTACCGGTTGATGGGAGATTTCGGATTGGCGCTGCGGGAAGGGGAGTTGGCGGTGCAGGTTTCCACCGACCATGAACTGCCATTCTTTTTGGGTTTCGGGCAGATTACGCGGGGTTGGGCGCTGGTGGGACTGGGACGGGTGCAAGAGGGCATCGCCGATATTGAACAGGGGTTGGCGGTGTACCGGACGACGGGTTCCGAGTTGGGCAACTCGTTGTGGCTGGGATGTTTAGCAGAGGGATACGCGGCGGCGGGGCGAACGGATGAGGCCCGGAAGACGCTGGGGGATGCGATCCGGTTCATGCGGCGTACCGGGGAACGGGTGCATGAGGGCGAACTGCTACGAATGCAGATGGCGCTTGGCGTGACCGTGTAAGATGAAAGAGTCGCTCTCCGTCTGACGCGTTTTTCGCCGTCCCCGTAGACCTTTCACCTCTACCATTACCGGGAGCCTGTTTGGTGTCTATTTCTCTACAATTGAACGGGAAAGCCGTCTCTATTGATGTCCCTGGGGACATGCCGTTGCTGTGGGTGCTACGCGATGAATTGAACCTGTGCGGCACGAAGTTTGGCTGCGGGGCCGGACTTTGCGGGGCCTGTACGGTGCATCAGGACGGCCTTCCGATCCGTGCGTGCGTGACGCCGGTTTCCGCTGTGGCGGGGAAGAAGATTACGACGATTGAGGGCTTGTCGGCGGACGGATCGCATCCGGTGCAGCAGGCATGGACGGAAATCGATGTGCCGCAGTGCGGGTACTGCCAAGCGGGACAGATGATGACGGCGGCATCGCTGCTGTCGAAGACACCCAAGCCGACCGATGCCCAGATCGATGTCGCGATGGATGGGAATTTGTGCCGGTGCGGTACGTACTGCCGCATCCGGAAGG
Organism: Bryobacteraceae bacterium; assembly: GCA_035714175.1. GTDB lineage: Bacteria > Acidobacteriota > Terriglobia > Bryobacterales > Bryobacteraceae. Next base: position 10,714 of record DASTML010000122.1, read on the forward strand.
CGATTCACCGGGCCGCCGAGATTGGCGCTGGCGGCCGGTCGGCCACACCCGGCAAAACGGCCGCACAGCCGGGCGGCGGAGCGGGGAATTAAGCGATGACGAACCGGCGATTCTTTTTGCAGTCCTCGGTATTGGCCGGGGGCGGATTTTTGTTGGGCGGCGGCGAGGAGTTGGCGGCGCAACCTCCGCAGAGGCGGCGAGGGCCGGGAGGCCCCGGGACGAGACAGGTTCCGAGCGCGTTCATTGCTATTGCGGCGACGGGCATTGTGACGCTGACGGCGAAGAATCCGGAGATGGGACAGGGCATCAAGACTGCCCTGCCGATGATTCTGGCGGATGAACTGGATGCCGATTGGAAGATGGTCCGGGTGGTACAGGCGGACCTGAACGAAGGAAAGTATGGATCGCAATCGGCGGGTGGAAGCCGTTCGACGCCTAACAATTGGGACCTGATGCGAACGATGGGCGCGTCGGCCCGGCTGATGCTGGTGACGGCCGCGGCGCAGACGTGGGGCGTTCCGCCAGCGGAATGTTTTACGGACTTGGGCACGGTGGTCCATAAGCCTACGGGACAGCGTCTGGGATACGGGGAACTGGCGTCGAAGGCGGCGGCATTGCCGGCGCCGGATGCCGCGCAGGTGAAGCCCAAGGAGGCGAAGGATTACAAGATTGTGGGCAAGTCAATGCCGACGGTGGACCTGCCCCTGATGGTGACGGGCAAGCCGATCTATGGGATTGATTTCAAGCTGCCCGGCATGTTGTTCGCGGTGTTTGAAAAGTGTCCGGTGTTTGGCGGCAAGGTTGCGGGCGCGAATGTCGCGGAGATTGAAAAGCTACCGGGTGTGAAGCATGTGTTCGTCGTTGCCGGCAACGGAGACCCGAGCAGCCTGTCGAGCGGCGTGGCGATTGTGGCCGAGAAGTGGTGGTATGCCAACAATGCGCGGAAAAAGTTGAAGGTGCAGTGGGACGAAGGGTCGACGGCGACACATAGCAGCGTGGGCTATGCGGCGAAGGCCGAGGAATTGTTTGCGCAAAAGCCGGGCTTTTCCGTACGGAAAGACGGGGATGTGGAGACGGCGCTATCGAAGGCTGCCAAAGTGGTGGACGTAAAGTACACCTTCCCATTCATCTCGCATGCCCAACTGGAACCGGGCAATTGCGCCGCGCAGTTTGTGGATGGGAAGTTGGAAATCTGGGCTCCCAGCCAGACGCCGGGAAGGGGCCGCCAGATGGCGGCGCAGGCGTTGGGCTTGCAGGAAGCGGATGTGACGGTGCACCAGTTGCGGACCGGCGGCGGATTTGGGCGCCGGCTGGCGAATGACTACTTGGTAGAGGCGTGCTGGTTGGCGAAACTGTTGCCGGGAACGCCGATCAAACTGTTGAACAGCCGCGAGGATGATATGCGGCATGATTTCTACCGGCCGGGTGGATTTCAGCATATGCGGGGCGGCGTGGATGCGGCGGGCAAGCTGGTAGCCTGGCACGACCACTTTGTGAGCTATGGGGAAGGCGAGAAGTGGGTGTCGTCATCGAACATCGGGCCGGGGGATTTTCCCGCCCAGTTTGTGAGCGATTTTGCCGTGGAAGCGACGCTGATACCGACCAATGTGCCGACGGGGCCGTTGCGGGCGCCGCGGAGCAATTCGTTGGCCTGGGTGGTGCATTCGTTTCTGGATGAACTCGCCCACGCGGCGGGGAAGGACCCGGTGCAGTTCCGTTTGGACCTGCTGGGAGAGCCGCGCGTAGTGGGCCAGGGCATGACGGCCTACGATGCGGGCCGGATGCGGAAGTGCCTCGAAGTGGCGGCGGAGAAGAGCGGCTGGGGGAAACGAAAGCTTCCCAAAGGCACGGGACTCGGCGTCGGATTCCATTACAGCCACTCGGGCTACTTCGCGGAGGTGGCCGAGGTTTCGGTGAGCGCGGACAACCGGGTGATGGTGCACAAGGTGTGGGCTGTTGGGGATGTGGGGCGGCAGATTATTCACCCGAGCAGCGCGAAGAATCAGGTGGAAGGGGCCGTTATTGACGGATTGAGCGAATTGATGGGCCAGGAGATCACAATTAAAGACGGGCGGACGGTGCAGAGCAATTACCATCAGCATCCGTTGGTCCGTATGAAGCAGGCTCCAGTGGAGATTGAGGTGCATTTTGTGTTGAGCGACCACCCGCCGACGGGGTTGGGCGAGCCGCCGTTGCCGCCGCTGTTGCCCGCGGTTTCGAACGCGATTTTCGCGGCTTGCGGAAAGCGGGCGCGGACGCTGCCGTTGACGAAGGAGGGTTTCCGCTGGGCGTAGCTAGGGGTAGTATTTCAGCCCGGCCCAGCGAGACTTCTCTTTGAAGGGCTTGCCGGTTGTGCGGTCGCAGTAGGTTGCGTCCGCCTCCGGCGCCCGGACGAAGGCGCGGCGGGCTTGTGTCCAACGCTGCGCCTCGCAGGTATTGGATACTAACTCGCCTGCGAGAGTTTGGGTGTTTTTGTGAATGATGAGGAAGTTGCCCGAGGAGAATAGCGTTTCCCGAGTAACGCTGCCTGGCGCAGGCAGGTAGGAGAAGGCCGCGTTTGTGACGGTGAGCGCGGGCCACAGCTGACCCTGGCGGAGATGGAAGGCTTCGGTTGTAAAGAGGGCAGATCCGCTGCCGCCCAAGTCGCGATGAACCAAGAGTAGCGTAGGCGAATCCTCCGTCAGTTTTCCTGCTTCGAGAAAAGAAGAGGCATCCAGTTTCCACTGGCGGTCAAAGAAAGCGCCGACGAGGTTCCAGGACTTGCGCTTGTCAAAAACAAACGCCGCGTAGGTGTTTTCAGCCGGAGCTTGCATGACGATCAATGCCTCTAGTTCGGGATCGTCATCGAGTTGGACCCAGCGAATGGAGATATCGCCACTCCGTGAGGTATCGTCCGGACGGCACTCCCAGAGCTCCAGCTTGTCGCAATCCGATTTGGGAATTGCCCGTTTCTCTCGCAAATTGATGGCGAGTTGATCGGGACTGCCTATCTCCAGCGGATGGACGGGGATGGGTTGCGCCGACAGGGAGACTAAGAAAAAGGCGGCGTACAGCTGACGGATCATTGTGGGTGTTTAGAGACTTTAGCCGTGCGAGGCGCCGCTTGACAAGCCTCCGTAAGGGAGGGTTAACTGAAGACGGACAGGATGGCGGTGGAGTCCGCCGATAACCGCGAGTAGATCGCCAATGACTCCTATGGTTACGCCCTTCCAGGGCCGCCGTAGGAGCGTCTGTTGCAGGCCTCCCGGCGCAAAAGCGTGCAGAGAGGTTTTCATGAATCACAGACTCCTTTTCGATCCGGTGCAAAGTAGCACATCGCTGCCCGGCGGCGTACTGTGAGCCGGCGCGAGCGTTTGCAGGCGCTGTGGCAGTGGACCATTTCGGGCCTGCTGACCGGACTGCTTTGCGGCGGAGCTTCAGCTTTGTTTCTGTGGCTGTTGGAGGAGGCTACTTCCACCCGCCAGGCACATCCAGCGTTGGTCTTCTTTCTGCCCGTCGCCGGCCTTGCGATGGGCCTATTTCTCGAACGGTTTGGTTCCTCCGTGCTGGCCGGGAACAATCTGGTGATCGATACTATTCATGACAATGGGCCGGAACTGCCGTTGCGGATGGCTCCCCTTGTGTTGCTGGGTACGGTGTTGACGCACCTGTTTGGCGGCAGCGCCGGGCGAGAGGGAACGGCGGTACAGATGGGCGCGAGCTTGACCGACTGGCTGTCCCACCGGCTTCGCCTGACACCCGTGCTTCGCCGCCAACTTCTGGCGGCGGGAGTGGCCGGCGGCTTTGGCTCCGTATTCGGAACTCCCGTTGCCGGCGTGGTGTTTGGACTGGAGTTTGTCGTGCTGGGGCGAATCGAGTACGACGCCCTGATTCCCGCGATGATTGCCTCGTTCGTGGGTGATGCGGTGACCCGCTTCTGCGGGATACGCCATTCGCCCTATCCGGTGATTGCCGCTGAACCGCTGACTGCCGCCCTTCTTGCCAAGTGGATCGTATTCGCCGCGGCGGCCGCTGTGACCTCGATTGCATTCATCGAATGCACGCATGCGATCAAAAAGCGAATGCGACCGGTGCGGTTACCGTTCCGGATGGCGTTGGGGGGCGCGGCGGTGCTGGGACTTTGGCTGGCGGCGGGAACGGATGCCTACCTAGGTTTGGGCGTGCCGACGATTCTGGCCAGTTTTGACGGGCCGCTTCCGATGGACGCGTTTGCGTGGAAGTTGATTTTCACGATGGCGACACTGGGATTCGGGTTTATGGGGGGCGAGGTGACGCCGCTGTTTTTTGTGGGAGCGGCGTTGGGGAATGCGTTGGCGCAGTTGTTGGGAGTGCCCCTACCTCTTGGGGCCGCAGTGGGACTCACCGCCGTTTTTGCCACGGCATCCAACACGCCGCTGGCGCTTTCGATTATGGCTGTGGAGTTGTTTGGCGGGGCAGTCTTACCGCATGCGGTGATTGTGTGCGTGCTTGGATACGTCCTGACCGGGCATCGAAGCATTTATCCGTCGCAGCGGCTTATTTTGAGCAAGGCAGGCCACCGGTTGGAGCGGGTGAGATCGTTGCAGGAATAAAAAAGCCCTATGGCTTGCCGTATATCGCAATTCAATATATCGTAATTCATAGAATGGGTCGTAAACCGAAGGCAGGTCCGGCGTCTGATCCGGAATTGTTGATCTTGGCGAGTCTGGCTTCCGGGCCGAAGCATGGCTACGCGATTATGGGCGACGTGGAAGCCTTTTCTGGCGTTTCCATTGGACCGGGCACTTTATACACGGCCATTACACGGCTGGTGGAGCGGAACTGGATTGTGCCGCAAGACCACCCCGGCCGGCAGCGTCCGTATGCGTTGACGGCGGTGGGGGCAGAGCAATTGCAGGCGCAATTGACCGATATGCGGGACTTGGCGCGCGTCGGGCTGGAAAGGTTAGGCCCGGTGTGACGGGGCGGCAGCGGCTGGCCAGGATCCTGGTACGGCTCTATCCGTCGGCTTGGCGGCGCGAGTTTGGCGTGGAGTTTACGGACCTGCTGGAACGGTCGCCGTTGGATGTGCCGAGAGTAGTGAATGTACTGCTGGGCGCGGCCGGGGAACGGGCCGTGCAATTGATTCGACGCATGACAGGGGGGAACACGATGAATAACGGCGCATTTGAAGCACGTTATGACGGGTTGGCCTGGATTCTTTCCCTTGTACTGGTCGTCGTACTGTTGACCATTCCTCTTCTCATGCTGGGCTCCGGC
>DASTML010000123.1:0-4063 GCA_035714175.1 Bryobacteraceae bacterium
TGAGTGGCAGACGCAGAACTGCGCGGTGGCGGGGTTGGCGACTTTCAATGAAAACAACATCGAATTCCGCCGCTACATCAAGGAGGCCGCGAAAGCCTGGGTCAGCAAGAGTGTGGACGCCCTACGGATTGATACGGTGAAACACATGCCGCTCTGGTTCTGGCAGGAATTTAATGCGGACTTGCAGTTGCACAGGCCGGACCTGTTCATCTTCGGCGAATGGATTGACAGTTCTCCCTTCGACGAAAGGTCCGTGGCCTGCGCGAACACGGCGGGCATGAGTATCATCGACTTCGGCTTCTGCCATGCGGCAAGGGCCGCGTTGGCCGAAGGAAACGAGCGCGGGTTCGAACTGCTCGGGGAGGTGCTGGCTGAGGACCACCGCTATCGCAACGCGAGCGAACTGGTGACCTGCATCGAGAGCCACGACATGCCCCGCTTCCAATCGCTCAACGCCAGCCCGGAACTGCTGCACCTCGCCTATGTGTTGCTGCTCACCAGCCGCGGCGTGCCTGTGTTGCTCTATGGCACCGAACAGTATCTTCACAACGATACCGCCGGAGGGCACGATCCCTACAACCGCCCCATGATGGAGCGGTGGGAAGAAACAGAAGCGGTACGCATTGTCCGTACTCTTGCGCGGGAGCGCCGCAGAAACCCGGCGGTCCAAATGGGCGGTCAATGGACCTTGTGGCTCGACGCGGATACGTACGTTTTTGAACGCCGCTACCGGGATTCCCAATGCGTCGTCTTTTTGAACCGTGCGGCGGAGGCAAGGCAAATTCCCGTCCACGGCCTTGCAATGCGGGATGGTGACTATGAATGCCTGCTCAGCGGCGAACGGTACAGCGTAGCCTCCGGGAGCCTGACCGTTGCGATCCCGGCGCTTGCCGCGCGGGTTCTATCGTATTGCGGCGCCAATGTAGTGGGACAGACGGTTGTGAAGTTTCAGATGAACGGCGCGCCGACGGAGCCGGGCGACCGGTTGGCGATTATCGGCAGTTGTCCGGAACTGGGGGAGTGGGACCTGCAGCGCGCCTATTTCCTGGAATGCGTCAATGCCGGCACTTGGTTTGGGGAGGTGGCCATGGAGAGCTCGATTGGAAAGAATATCGCCTACAAATACGCGATTTTCCCCGGTAGTGGAGATGCACAGACGTTGCGGGAACCCCGGGTGGCCCGCCGCCGCATGGTGAGCGAGGCGAAGACGTTGAAGTGGCGGGATGTATGGGCCAGCTAAGCCGGCGGGTAGCGGTGACAGGCGGCGCGTCAGGAATTGGCTTGGCGGCTGTGACTTTGTTTGCCGAGGCGGGTGCGCGGGTCGCGGTGATTGATCGCCAAGGCGGTGAAGCCGCCGCGGAGTTGCGGAGGGCGAACCTGTTGCCGCTGGTTGCCGACGTGGCCGATGAAGCGCAGATGGAGGCTGCCTTCGGCGCCGTGCGCGCGGAGTTCGGGGGGCTGGACGCAGTGGTGGTCGCCGCGGGCGTGAACGGCGTATGGGCCCCTGTTACCAGCCTGAGCGTCTCCGAGTGGGATACCGTAATGAACATCAACCTGCGCGGTACGTTTTTGACCGCCAAGCATGCCGTGCCGCTGTTAGCGCGGGGCGGGGCGATGGTGCTGGTTTCTTCCATCAACGGAACACGGAGTTTTACGAATACGGGCGCAACGCCGTATGCCGCCTCCAAAGCCGCGCAACTGGCCATGGGGAAGATGCTTGCCCTGGAACTGGCGGGGGCGGGCGTGCGGGTGAATGTGGTCTGTCCCGGTGCCACCGAATCCGCCATTGAGCGCTCGACCGTGCGGCGCGGCCTGGACAGTGTCCGTTTCCCGGTCGCGTTTCCCGCGGGAGACATTCCTCTGACGAAAGGCGGCAAGGCAAAGGCGCGGGAGGTGGCCGAGGCGATTGTCTTTCTGTGCTCGGAGGGGGCGTCGCATATCACGGGAACGGAACTGTATATTGACGGGGGCCAGTCGCTGATCCTATGACGGCCGCGCCGCCGCTAGGCTTCGTTGCGGGGGGCCAGTCTGCGGTCGCCGCGCGGAAGGTAGCGGCGGAGAATGGCGATCAACTCGTCCCGGACCACCGGCTTGGCGACATAGTCTGACATGCCCGCATCCAGGCATCGTTGCCTGTCTTCTTCCATGGCGTTGGCAGTAAGCGCGATGATCGGCGCCTGGCAGGTGGGCGCGGCCAACTGCAGCAGGTTGCGCGTCGCTTCCAGCCCGTCCATTACCGGCATTTGCATGTCCATAAATATGAGGTCGAAGGAATGCAGGCGGCAAAGTTGCAACGCCTGCTGGCCGTCGCCCGCCACGGTTACCTCGCAGCCCAAACGTTCCAGCAGCAGGCGGACCACCTGTTGATTGGTTCTGTTGTCCTCGACCACCAGAATATGGGCGGAAAACTGCGGTCCATCGCCGGGCTCGGTGACGAGCGGACGCGGCTCTTTCTGCCGGGAACCAAGGGCGGCATACAGCCGGCTGCGGGAAATGGGGATGAGCGGCAGGCCGGGCATGCCGCGCTTATCGTCAATACGGAAAATGGCTACGTCCTGGTAACCGAGCTTTGCGAACACATTGTCATGCCATATGTCGGCGGTGAGCACGAAATCAAAAGTTCCCGACGGGAAGGGATATAAATCTCCGTAGACTTCGGCCTTCATACCCAAGTCCCGGCAGTAATTCCCGAGCGTGTCGCGAACCATGGCGGCGGGATGCAGGATTAAGCAGCGCCCTTCGAGAGGCGTGCGCCGGCTCCCGTGGTCTTCCGTCCGAAACGGTAACTCGCAGATAAATGTCGAACCACGGCCCGGCTCGCTGTGTACGGTGATGCCGCCGCCCATATGGCCGGCCAGTTTGCGAGAGATCGCCAAGCCCAGCCCCGTTCCGCCGTGGCGCCGGGCGGCGGAAGAGTCCACTTGGCGAAACTCCTGAAACAGATCCGGTATCTTGTCCGGCGCAATACCTATGCCGGTATCTTCCACACGCAGGCGCAGGCGGCAGCCTTTATCCCCAGGCGGTGAAGCCAACTCGACGGCGATGCGCACCCAACCCCGGTCTGTAAACTTGATGGCGTTGCCGGCGAGATTGAGCAGGATTTGCCGGACACGCCCGGCATCCCCATGGACGATAGCGGGCACGTTCCGCGGGTAATCCACGATCAGCAGCAACGACTTTTCAACCGCGCGGGAGGTAAGCAGCGTTGCCGCCTGTTCGCAGATTTCTTCCAGGTCGAATGGCGCATGCGTGATCTGGAAGGTACCTGATTCGATCTTGGAGAAGTCCAGCACATCGTTAATGATCGACAGCAGCCCTTCAGCGGAATTGCGGATGGTCTCCATGTAGCTGCGCTGGCGCGGATCGAGCGGCGTATCGAGCATCAGCGTGGTCATGCCAAGCACGCCGTTCATCGGAGTCCGGATTTCGTGACTCATGACAGCGAGGAAGGCGCTGCGGGCCTTGCCGCTATCCTCAGCGCGTTGCTTGGCAAGTTCCAGGTCCCGCGTGTAGCGGATGCGGCTTCGTACCACAAGCGTGATGCCGGAGAGGATCGCCACGCCCAATGCGCCGAGAGCGGCCAGGACTTCGGGCCGTTGGAGAATGGGGTAGGGAATGGTAAATTCCACCGGCGCGGCCGACGCGTCCACATCGCCCAAAGCGCCAACGCTCTGTACCTCCAGGACGTGCACCCCCGCCTGGGAATCGTCAAATGTCTCTTCGCGGATCGTAGACCACGCGCCCCAGGGTCCGCCGTCGATGCGGCGCCGCGTGAGTATGTCGGTCGGGCGTAGCGCGGTGTTGCGGGCAAGTGCCCGCCAATTGATCCGCCACTGGTCGCCGGTGAGTTCCGGCTGCCGGACGAAGACTTTGGGGCTTGCCTCCTGCCGTTCCGTCCGGTTCAGCCGGTAAAGCCCCTGGCCCAGAGTTCCAAGCCAAAGGTCATCGGCTTCCAACAGGAGCGGCCACGTCTTGACCCCCTCCATCCCCAATCCAGTAGCCGCCGCCACCCAGGGGCCATCATGATAAACCCCGACCCCGTTCGCCGTGGACGCCCACACCC
>DASTML010000124.1:0-20382 GCA_035714175.1 Bryobacteraceae bacterium
GGCAAACTCCAGCAGAGCATGGGGAAGGGCTTGGACCTGGACCAGGCGCGCCGGCTCATCGCCAGCGTGGACGCGTACGGTATGCGCAGTACTGTCTCGCTGATCACTGGCTTTCCCGATGAAACGGAGGCCGACCTCCGCGATACGGCGGACATGTTCCTCTATGCTTCTCAATTCGGAGGCACGGATGTACAAATGCATCTGTTGAATGCACTCGCGGGTACTCCGTTGACTACCCGCCATCGGCACGCCCTCCAGTTGAATCTGGACGAAGACGCCTGGTCCGGTGATCCTCAGGATCGGGAATGGATTCGCGACTATCCCAATCTTTTTGTGAACTTCTACACATTGCCCGCGCTCGTACCTCGTGTGCTTCTCCGCGGCTTTCAGGCTCTATTGCGCTGTGGACGTCTCAGGTTCAACTGGTTGCTGCAATCGCTGCATCGTGAAAGTGGCCACATCTACGAAGTATTCCTCCGTTTTTACGAGCCGTGCGCCCAGCGCAATTCTATTTGGTATCGCTCGGAGCACTTCACAAAAGCGTTCCTCGCCTTTGCCCGTGAGTTGTCGGCGCGAGAAGGCTATGGCGCATCTCTCGTATTGGCCGCTTTCTATGAGTCGTGGTCGGAATCCGTCATCTCGCGGTCCGATCTCGCGCACGCGGACCAACCCCTACCCGTACTACCCGCGCAAACAGCGCTTGTGCGAACCACGGGTGACGTGTTGGGAATCATGGAAGCGATTCGGGAGAACCGTTCCTTGACGGATGCCTCGACTGGGCAACCTGGGTGGGTTGTAGTTCGCGCCGGAGTCGAGAGCACGGGCGAAATTCAACAGATCTCGGAATTGGCGGGTACCGTCCTGCAGTGGTGTGACGGCCGCGCCACGGCCCTGGAAATCGGGCAACGCGCCAAGCAACTGGGCTTCGCGCCCGCGGCGCTTCCGGACCAGGCGGTTGCGGATATTCTCCTCGGTCGACTCGAAGCCGAAGGATTAATCTGTTACAGCAGTTGATCCATAGCTGCAAGGCCCCGCTCGGTCGCCGCTAGCTCTCCCTCCCAATGTTGTGCAAAGCGGGCCCGGCTGTAGAGCGCCAGACAGGCGGCTAGATGCGCACGGAATGCAAGAGCCAGGCGCGCGGCATAGAAAGGTCCGGCGGCATTCGGCCCCAAATCGGTCAGCAGATCGCAGAGCCAGATCGCAGACCGGGATGCGTATCCCACCCCATCGCCGCACACAGGGTCCATTGTCATTGCGGCGGACCCGCACGCAAACCAGTCTTTGCCATAGAGGGGCCACCGTAGCGCCGGGGCAATCGCAACCCCGGCCCTGGAGCCGCTCGCAGCGGTTTGTACCCATCGCTTCCCGTCGTGCCAGGGTAACGAAAATTCCCAACCCTTCTCTCCCGCCGTCATGTAGGCGGCGTCTCCTTTCTTAACTTCCACCAACGCACCGCCAGTCATTCGCCTGCGCCCAAATCGATAGCGGCGCGTTGGCAGTCCGCCGGTCGCGACAATTTGTGTGACGCCTCCGCCTTGTAATGGCGGCAGTGCCTCGCGTAGCGCTCGCAGCAACTCGCGTTCTTCCACAACGTGTAAATGATGCTGCAATTCTGCGGGTGCCTCTCCGTCGCTCCAATCCACCACCCTCGCCTTGGTATATGCCGTCGCGGCCATGGGAAGCGGATGATCGAAAATAGAGCGCAGCAACTGCAGCGTGTCGTCGTCAATGGCAAGTACGGGAATAGCCGGCCGCCGCACCGGCCGCAGGCGCACTCCAATCCCGCGCCTCGACAGCAGCGCAGCGCAGCAGAGGGCTGCCACGCCGGATCCGGTGATTGTCACCCCGTCCAGCATCAGCGCCCGCGCACCTCCATGTACCGGCACGGCCCAGCGCTGGGTCGCAAAGGCGCCTGCCCGTTACGTAGACCTGCGCGAATGAGCGCTTCGGCCGCGTTTGCTGCATCGAAGAGTCGCTGTGACGGGGACCCGATTCGAGAAACATAGCCGTGCAACCGTGGCAACGCTTCCTCTAATGTCTCCTCGTCCGCCGCCGGTGGCTCCGGCCAGTCAAACTCGACGCCATCCGCCTGCAACTGGCAGATAGCTGCATCTAAATCCTGCATCAGCTCCTTGGCCATTTGGAGGAGCGATGCCCGTCCGTTATCAAGCCGGAACGATACGGAGATGATGTGCAGCAGCAAATGGTACCAAGCGGCCGCCGCGCCGTAGGCTGGCGGGTACGGCTCTTCGGCCCGTTGCAAATTACGTAACCACTCATTCTCGGGCCGGGCTGCCAGATGTGTCCTTACCGTCGCCAACCGCGCATAGTGATCCTCGCCCTCATCGATGATCAGCCGCAGAATGGCCGTGAGCCGCACATTCTCGGGAAATTCTTCCGGTTGGGCATCAATGCTCAAGTACAGATGCGTGTACAGCCCGTTCAATGTCCGGCTGTTCTTCTCCACGTCGATAAAGTAGTCGAGTGTCGCTAATGTCAATGAGCGCAACCTGGATTCGACATGTATGTATGTCGGTTGATGCCCGTCGGCCTCCTGCATGCGCCGCCTGCCGCATCCTGGCTCCGCCTTCGCGGGGTCCGCGCCAATCACTGCCGCCCGCGTAGTGGAAGGCGCATAGCCTAGAATCTGTAACAATTCATTTACCCACAATAGGTGCCGCATTTCGTCAATCGCGATCGACTGAATCACGGCCGCTGCCTGGCGGTCGTGCGTTGAGTAAGCCGCGTACAGATACTCCACCACCAACGCATGTTCCACTGTCGCCAGGTAGGCCAACTCGGTCGCTGCCTCTTCGCGGTGAAACAGATTCTTCCCTGCAGGCTGCCTAGGCGGCGGAAGCGTATTCCGTTCTCTGTCCCCCAGTACCGGCGGCAGTGCTTTCCACGCCCCAGCCACCATCTGGGACGCTGTGTACATTGCGTCGTTTCGTATTCCACGGTCCGGCGAATCCTGCGTATGGGGATGCTTCGTCCGGTTCCGGCCATAGTTCACAGGCCCAACCGCGGGATCACCGGACTGCACCATATCCGGCTTTCCTGCCGCCCAGTAATTGCATCCACAATCCCGGAAATCGAACTGCCAGGGTGAACACAACCCCTTTGTCAACTCGCCGGGCGCAAATAGCTCGGGAATCACCCCCGTATCAGGATGCAGATAGGCTGCTCGCGGTGCGGCCATCGCTGCGTAGGCAAAGGCCGTGCCGCTTTTCTTGATCACGGGGCTTCCTGTTTCCTGCACCTGCCGCAATAATTTTAAAAGTTCATCTTGACCCAACGGCGGCGTCATTCGTTCTCTTACTCCGAATAGAATCGCCACTCGCGTCTTGGGCAAGTCCCGGACGCGCCGCCACACAGCGCGGCCGGCACTGGAGTCAAAACGAAAAAACGTCACTCCCTTATCCGCTGCCCGCATCTTTGCGCATAGACCTAATAAGAAAACCGGCGCGTCCTCTGTCAGGCATTCGTGCCGCTGCAGGCCCTGCACTTCCTCGTCCATGCCAACGAGTCGCGCTCCGTCTCCCCGCTCAAAATCCCATAGGAGTCCGGGAAAGAAACGCTCCTCCAGCGCGCGCAGGTCGATTTCCAGGCCCGGCGTGCAGACGTCTGTGCCGCTCTCCGGGCGGCTCGTCGCGGGATTGCCCGCCACCAGCTTCGCCGCTTGCGCGGTCAGATTCCTCGGAAATAGCTTCGGTCTCACGCCGGTGTCTCCATTTCCACATAGACCCGCAAACAGAACGCCAGCCACCCCCGTATATAGTCACAGGCGTGACGTCCGGCACGTAGCGCCTCGTGATGACAACTGCCCCCGCACAAATAGCGTGCCCAGCATCCCCCGCAAGGCTGTTGTTGGTCAACGTGGCGCTCCTCCAGGAATTGCCGCCTTCGCCGATCCTCGGGCCCCGACGTTATACTTCCCATCGCCCGTTTGGCATCATTCACAAACCGGTGGCAAGCGTACAGCCGCCCGCTTGTGCTCGCGCTCAAATATCCAGCGCCGGCCCCGCACGGATACGGTTGATGATGACCTTGGTGCAATTGCCGGAGCGCGGTCTGCAAATTCGCGAATGGGTACGCACGCCCCTCTCGCCAATGGGCCACGGCACGTTCTCCGCACTCCGTCATCTCGTTCAGGAACCTGGCCAGGTCGTCCCGCGTAAGTGCAAATCCGTCGCCGTCCGCCGCCAGTACCGGCGAGAATCCCGCGTCGTCAAAACCCAATGACAAAAGGTAATCCAGTTCTTCCGGCAGCCGTCCCCATCCGCGCGCAATCGTGGATCTGGCCGTCAATGCCCGCGGCCGCCCCGCCTTTTCCATTCGTTCCAACGCGCCCAGTAACGCCGCATGCGAACTCCCTCCGTTCTTGGCCGGCCGCTGCCGGTCATGGAGCGCAGCCATTCCGTCCACGCTGATCTGCACGGTCCAGTCGTATTCGCTAAATAGGAGTGCATCTTCTTCCGTTAGCAGCGTCCCGTTCGTCGTCAGGGAAAAACGGATGCTTTTCCCGCTCCGCGCTGCTTCCGCCGCGGCGTAGTGAACCGTACTGTGCAACAGTCCCCGGTGCAGCAGCGGCTCGCCTCCCAGAAATCCCAGCACCGGTACCGTTCCGCTCTCGGCCTCTCGTAGCAAGAGGTCCACGCTTTTCCTCGCGGTCGTCTCGTCCATCGGGCTGCCGCCAGTCCCGCCAAATGCCCCGCCATCGGCATAACAGTACCCACAGTGCAGGTTGCAGGACTGTCCGAGATGGAGCGAAAGCGAGTGCAGGGGAGGCGGCGAAGGCACAACCATCGGAAACATCGGTGGCCGTGGCGGCGCGAACGCAAAGTCGTCGCCAATGTCGTAGATCTGGCTCCCATCCACCAGAAACACATGCTCACCCTGCGCGCTCGAAAAGCGGAAGTGGTGCGCCGCCGGTTGGGGCGTATGGATCTGGACAAGCGTCGTCATGACTGGCTCAGCGCATTCGCCCACTGCATCACCAGGTCATACTGCCGCCGCGTCAGATGCAGCGGTCTTGCGTCCGATCCGCGCTGCAGCGGCGGCATCTGCCGGTTATAAAACGGATTGTCTCCCACAGGAGGACGTAACAACTCTTGCAGGAGCGCCGGCCGCTGCAACAAAAAACGTTTTAATAGGTCGATGGACATCAGTTGCCGGTGCTTCCTGCGTGCCGTGCTCGACAACGGAAAACGTTCCAGCGTCTGTTCTCGCATACTCTCCACATCGAAGGTGTCGGAGGCCTGCGCATTCCAACCCCGGTCATTGCCCAAGGCATACTGCGGGTTTTCCACCGCCTCATACCGCTGCACAAGCGCCTCCAGATTCATGAAGTCCACCGTTTCTAATACCCGCTCCAGGATGTCCAGAACCAACTCTTCCGCCTCGGCGCTTTGCGGATCCGGCAACGGTTGCTCCCGGTCCTCCCGGTCCTTCAATCCATCGGCGCAGGAAATCAGATACCGACGGTCGGGAGCCAGATGCGGCGGGCTCACGGACACCCGGGCCTGCGCAGGCTCTTCATCCGCGCACTGGCAAAGGACAAGGCCGTCCGACGTATCATCCAGCAGGCCCAGACTCCGGCCCTCGCTATCCCGCATGGTGAGCCGCAACAGGTATTGGCGGTTCTTTTCGTCGTCCACGGAAGGTCTCCATGTCGCCCAAACCGAATCGGGATTCAATCGGGCAATCACCGGTTCAAATTCGCTGTCCGGAGTCTTCCCTTGCTGGAACAGATCCGTGCGCTCATGGATATTAGTAGGCCCATAGACCCGTCCCCTTGGCGGCCAAAGCCGTACGCGGTAGGGTTGCTTTGCCTGCGGCGGCTCTACCTCGACAATTCCTAACAGAACGGGAGCCTCTTCCAAAACAAGCCCCAACTCCCCGCCCGGAGACACGCCCAGAATGGGATAGGCGCCTGCCTGGTTCGCGGCAATGGTAACAGTACCCTGCACTTGGTCTGTCTCGGCCTGTGTCCGGTAGTACGCCTTCCAATTCGCCAGAGAAACCGTCCATGTCACTAGCTCGGGTTCGAGAATTTCCGGGGTTACTGGGACCGTTGATCCATCCGCGAGTTGTTCGTGTAACTCGAAATACGGGCACACCGGACGGATGGCGCCGCCGTCTCGAAAGACTAACTCCTCCGCCGGCTTGGCGAGCGGTGTGCCCGCCGCGTCCAATCCCTCGCAGGCAAACAGAGTCGTCTTTCCTGGGCCGTCGATCGATGTATCGTTGGGCCCCCATAGCACCCAGTCCACGGGTGTGGCTGATAGACCAAGGCGAGCGAAGGCGAGAGGCGGCAGCAGCAACAATCTGCGCGGCATTGGAGTTCCAACAGCATAGCGCAGCTTCGGATATCCAGAGTAAGTGTCTATCCGCGCTTCATCACGTCGCGGTAGGTCTCCAATACCTGCCGTGCGGTATCGTACCAACTAAAACGTTTCACCTGCTCGTGCCCGCGGGCAACTAACTCCGCGCGCAACCGGTCGTCCAGAAGCACTTCGCGCACCCCGCGCGCGATATCGAACACGTTCTCCGGTTTTACCAGCATCGCCGCATCGCCCACCACTTCCGGCAACGCGCTTACGCCGCTGCAGACCACCGGCGTTCCCTGCGCCATAGCTTCCAGGGGCGGCAATCCGAATCCTTCGTAGAGCGAAGGGAACACAAATGCCTCTGCTCCCTGATAAAACACTTTCAGCTCTTCGTGTTTTACAAATCCCAGAAACCGTACCGCATCGTTCACGCGCGATTGGTGTACTGCCCTCCGTAGAGCCGGATATTTGGACATCTGGTCGCCGATAATTACCAGCCGCAGATCTTTGTAGCGGGAGTGGCCGGCCAGATCTTGCCGCAATAGCGCGAGCGCCTCCACAATCCGGGCGACATTCTTGCGAGGATTCACCGAACCCGCGTAGAGAATATATGGAAAATTTATCTGGTACCTGTCGCGAACTTCTTGCCTTTTTGCTTCTTCCGTCTCTATGGAAAGAAATCCAGGGTCGATGGCGTTGTAGATCTGCCGTACATGGTCGGCCGGCAGATTCATCAGGTTCAATACGTCGCGCCGGGTCGCCCCGCTCACTGCGATCACCCGGTGCGCGCGCAGCAGTCCACGCCGGAATCGCCATAGATGCAGCCGGTCCACGGTCTTTTGTCCATGGTCGAACATCAGGCTGCTCATGTCGTGAATCGTCACGATATAGGGCCTGGGCATGAAGACGGGCACGCGATTCAGCGGCAAATGGACCAAGTCCATGCGCAGATTACGCACAAACCAGGGAAACGCGAAATTCTCTCGTCGTGCCGTGTCCTCACGGTGATAATCCACGAAGCGAAAATTATCCGGCAGCGTGCCTAGTTCGGGCGCGCCGCCGGGTTTCGATATCAGAACGAACTGCATCTCGCGTTCAAGTTCCGACATTGCCCGGATCAGGTTCCGGATATAGGTTCCGTAACCGAAATCGGCAACGTGCCGGACATCGATCGCGACAGTCGCCACTTAACCTCGCGCCGCGGCGGCCTGCTTCCATTCATAGAGCGGGAATCGCTCCGTTAGTTGCCCCACCTTCGCGCGCACCGCGGTCAGCGTTTCGCCGATGTTATCTCGGCCATTCGCCGCCACCGCGTCCAATACCTCGCCAATCAGCGAACCAACTGTCGTAAACTCCGCTTCGCCGAAGCCGCGCGTCGTCAACGCGGGGCTTCCCAGGCGGATGCCGCTCGGGTTCAACGGCGGATTCACGTCAAACGGAATGCCGTTCTTGTTCGCGGTCATGTAGGCCTCGTCCAGTGCCCACTCGGCGTCCTTGCCGCGAACGCCTTTGGCGAATACGTCTACTAGAACCAGGTGGGAATCTGTACCGCCGCTTACCACACGATAGCCGGACGCACTCATGGAGGCGGCCAGCGCCTGGGCATTCTTGATGACCTGCCTCTGATACTCCACAAACGAGGGCTGCAGCGCTTCCAGGAAACAGACAGCCTTCGCTGCAATGATATGCACCAGCGGTCCGCCCTGCTGGCCGGGGAATACACAGCGGTCTACGGCCGCGGCAAACTGTTCTTTGCAGAGAATCATGCCGGAGCGTGGCCCGCGCAGCGTCTTGTGCGTGGTTGTCGTCACGATGTCGGCCCATTGACAGGGATTCGGGTACAACCCGGCAGCCACAAGACCCGAAAAATGCGCCATGTCTACCAGGAACAGCGCGCCCGCCGAGTCCGCAATTTCCCGAAACTTCGCAAAATCGATAATCCGCGGATAGGCGCTTGCACCGGCTATGATCAACTTCGGCTTCGTCTCCTCTGCCTTTGCGGCCAAGGCGTCATAGTCGATCCGTTCATCTTCCTTCCGCACGCCGTATCCAACCACGTTGTACAGCTTGCCGGAAAAGTTCAGCTTATGCCCGTGCGTCAGGTGACCGCCGTGCGCCAGATCCATGCCCAAAATAGTGTCGCCCGGATTCAACACCGCCATATAAGCAGCGGCATTTGCCTGCGAGCCGGAGTGCGGCTGCACGTTCGCGTGGTCCGCGCCAAAAAGCTTCTTCGCACGGTCGCGCGCCAGGTTTTCCACCACATCGGCGTACTCGCAGCCGCCGTAGTATCGTTTGCTCGGATATCCCTCGGCGTACTTATTCGTGAAGACGCTCCCAGCCGCTTCCAGAATTGGCTCCGAGGTGAAATTCTCGCTCGCAATCAATTCCAGCCGCGAGTTTTGACGCGCGGTTTCCTGTTGAATCGCTTCAAAAACCTGCGGGTCTGCCTCCGCAAGCGTACGATACGTCATCATTGCTGCTCTTCCTGCTCCAGTTTGTTGATCTTTTCGATGCGGCGCGTGTGTCGCCCACCCTCAAACGGCGTGGTCAGATAGGTGTCCAGCAGGGCCGAAGCAGTCGCCTCGTCGGTATATTTTGCGCCGATCGCCAGGATGTTCGCGTCATTGTGACGGCGGACATAGGACACTTCGTCGGTGTTCGTTCCAAGCGCCGCACGGATTCCATGAATCTTGTTCGCGGCAATGGACATTCCCACGCCGCTCGAACAGACCAGCAGGCCCGTATCGGCTTCCTTGTGAACAACGGCCCGGCCCACCGCTGCGGCGTAATCCGGATAATCGGTGGATTCCGTGGAATGCGTGCCGAAATCTACCACCTCGTGGCCTTCCGATTTCAGCTTTTCAATCAACCGTTCTTTAAGGGTAAATCCCGCGTGATCAGCGCCAACGGCTATCTTCATGGGCTCTTTCTCATCCTAGCATGCTACCCTGTCTCTTCCTCGATTTTATGTACTGGAGCCAGCTCTTCATCCCCACGCTCCGCGAGATTCCGGCGGAAGCCGAAGTCGCCAGTCACCGGCTCCTCCTCCGCGCTGGCTACATCCGTCAACTCTCTTCCGGTATCTACAACTATCTTTTTCTGGCCCAACGTTCCCTTCTAAAAATTCAGTGCATCATCCGTCAGGAAATGGAAGCCGCCGGCGCCCAGGAAATTCACATGCCCACCCTGCAGCCCGCCGAACTCTGGAAACAATCCGGCCGCTGGGGCGCAATGGGCACAAACCTCTTTCGTCTCCAGGATCGTAACGGTCACGACCTCTGTCTCGGCCTGACCCAGGAAGAGAACGTCACTGTTCTTGCGCGCGGCGAACTCCGTTCTTACAAGCAACTGCCGCAAACATGGTTCCAGATTCAATCGAAGTTTCACGACGAACCACACCCAAAGTCTGGACTTCTGCGCCTCCGCCAGTTCTTCATGCAGGACGCCTATTCTTTTGACCTCGATGAAGCGGACCTCAATGCCAGCTATGGCCGCCAATTCGCCGCCTGCCAGCGCATCTTCTCGCGCTGCGGCCTGCGATACCACGTGACGGAGGCCCTTCCCGGATCCAGCGGCGGCGGCCGTTCGCACGAGTTCATGGCTATCGCCGATGCGGGGGAAGACGTCATTGTTGTCTGTCCTGACGCCGGTTATGCCGCCAATTTCCGAACGGCGGTCTCCCTCCCCATGCCTCCGCCTATTCTTGATCCCGAGGCCGGCGGCGGACCGGAACCTTTTCACACCCCAGGGCGCAAGACCATTGCCGATGTGGCCGCTTTCACCGGTCTTCCCGAGACTTCTCAAATGAAGTCGCTTGTCTTTGTCGCCGATACCAAGCCTGTTCTCATCCTCCTGCGCGGTGACCACCAGATGAGCGAAGCCAAGCTCCAGGCTGTCTTAGGCGCGACCGAAATCCGCCCCGCCCATCCATCCGAAATTCAGGAGTGGTTGGGAGCCTCCGCCGGCTCCCTTGGGCCAGTCGGCGTTGATAGCATGCCCGTCCTGGCCGACCTCGCTCTCCGGGGCCGGCGCAACCTCATCGCCGGAGCCAATCGCGACGGCTACCACCTCCGCAACGTCACGCCGGATATCGATTTCCACCCTGTGTGGCATGACCTGCGGCAGGTAGCCGGCGGCGATAGCCATGTTGAAACCGGCCATCCCCTTGAGTTCGTAAAAGCCATGCAAATTGGCTTTCTACGCGAGCTCGGCGTCAAATATTCCGACGCACTCGGCCTTCGTGTCCTGGACGAATCCGGCCGCGAAGTACCCGTCCACATGGGCTGCTACGGCATCGGCATCGAACGCGTGCTCTGCGCCGCCGTTGAACAGGGCCACGACGCCAATGGCATGTCTCTCCCGTCCGCGATTGCACCTTTTGATGTTGTGATTACGCCCGTCAATCCCGAGGACCCCGGCCAACGCGCCGCCGCCGAATCTCTTTACTCCCAATGCCTCGGCGCCGGCCTTGACGCTCTCTTCGATGACCGCGGCGAACGCCCCGGCGTCAAGTTTAAAGATGCCGACCTCATCGGGGTTCCTTTTCGCTTCACCTTCGGCAAAAAACTCGCGCAAGGGCTCATCGAATTCACCGTCCGCCGTACCCGGGAAAGCCGCGAGGTCGACGTTGCATCCGCATTGGCGACGCTCCAGGAAGCGAGACGGCAATCATGACTCCTGACTGGGATCGGATTCGCGGCCGCTATCCCGGCCTCCGCGATCGAACATTCCTGAACACGGCCACCTTCGGAATGCTCTCCGAAAGGTCTGTGGAGGCCGTCAATCGCCACTTCACCCGGCGCGATGAAACTGCCTGCGGGGACTTTCTTGACTGGTTTGACGATCTTGATCAAACGCGCGCCAAAGTAGCCCGCCTCATCCACGCGTCTCCAGATGACATTGCCTTCAGCGTCAACTCCGCTGTGGCCCTCTCGCTCTTTCTCGGAGGCATCGACTGGAAACCCGGAGACCGTATCGTCGCTCTCACCAACGAGTTCCCGAATCAGATCTATTACGCCGCCCTTCTCAAGGACCGCGGCGTCGAGTTTGTGGAAGTCGAATGGCCGCTCTTTTTTGACGCCATTACGCCGAATACGCGCGCTGTTTTAATGAGCCAAGTTAGCTATAGCACGGGGTTCCGTCCCCCCATAGCTCAAATCGGACCTTTTCTGCGGAGTCGCGGCGTCCTCTTCTATCTCGATGCCACGCAAGCGTTGGGCGCGCTCACCATTGACGTAAACGTTGTCCAGCCGTCGATGCTCGCTGTCCACGGCTATAAATGGTTGCTCTGCCCCAACGGCGCCGCTTTTTTCTACGTCAGCCCCGAATTGCGTCGCCATCTGGCTCCCAATGTTGTCGGCTGGCGCAGTCACGAAGGTTGGCGGAACGTCAGCCAACTACATGCCGGCGCGCCTGTTTTTTCGACTACGGCGGAAAAATATGAAGGCGGCATGCCTGCGTTCCCTTGTTTATATGCCTTGGATGCCGCCGTGGAAGATCTGTTGGAAATAGGGCCGGAGCAGATCGAAGCGCGGGTACTCTCCCTTACTGAGTATCTCCACCAAACCCTTCACGCATGGGGGCCGGTAGAAATTCTGCACGGGGATTCGCCAATTACCGTCGCCCGCTTCCCTGGTGTGGACGCTGCCTCTCTCGCTGTGCGTTTGAAGGAACGGGGTATTCTGGTCAGCGCTCGCCACGGCGGCTTGCGCCTGTCCTTGCACTTTTATAACGGGGAAATGGACGTCGAAAAACTGGTCGACGGCCTCCGCGAACTTTAGGTTATTCAGCTTGCATTTGGGATTTATTAGCGCCATATTATCTGAGTTGAAGCAGTACCCCACTTTATTTCGCGGAGATTCTCTAGATGTCAGAACCGTTTCTCGGCCAGCTTATGCTGGTTCCTTATGATTTCGCGCCCAAGGGTTGGGCTCTCTGCAACGGACAGTTGTTGCCCATTGCGCAGAACAGCGCTCTATTCAGCTTGCTCGGTGTGACCTACGGCGGAAATGGCACTACCAATTTTGCGCTGCCGGATCTTCGCGGCCGCGTTCCCATCAGTTCCGGTCAAGGCCCGGGCTTGGCCAACTACGTGCTGGGAGAGCCAGGGGGGGAAGAGTCGATCACGTTGACCACTCCGGAAATTCCCGCCCACACTCACGCGGTGGCCTGCTACAACGGAGATGCGGAAACCAGTTCTCCCGTCAACAATCTCTTGGCCAATTCCACCGCCTATGCCAGTACCCCTGACGCCGCGATGGCCGCCACGATGATCGGATCGTCCGGGGAGAACCAGCCTCATGGGAATATGCAGCCTTACTTGCCGATGAATTGGATCATCGCGCTGGCGGGAATCTTCCCCTCGCGTTCCTAGTTCGGCTCATCGCATTTCGAATGTGTACCTGGCAGCTACGGCCGGTGAAGGAGAGTGACGAGGAATTCCTCGCCGCTCTCCACACGGCTGTCCGCGGAGCCAGCCTCGCTGCGCTGCCGCTCCCTCCCTCCCAGTTGCATCAGCTTCTATGCGGGCAGATCTTCGCGGAACGCCAAGCGTATCGGGCTGACTTCACTGAAGCGGGGCACGCCATCGTTTTGTCAGCGGGTGAATCAGTCGGAAGAATATGGGTCCATCGGACGGAGGCCGAGGTTCGTCTCGTAGATATCCTCTTGCTTCCCTCCTTTCAGGGGAAGGGAATCGGCAGTGCCTTGATAACTGGCCTTCAGGCAGAAGCGCCGCCGCGTCCTGTGACGCTAAACGTCCTGGTTCACAACACCTCTGCCATCCGTCTTTACGAACGTCTTGGATTCCGTTCCGAAGCGGTCACAGGTATGCATCTTTCTATGCGCTGGACTCAGTCCGCTAATATCTGACGCAAATGGTGCTGCACGTGGTCCACGTAGTCCATCACCAGTAAGCCGAACGAAACCGGAGCTCCTCCCCCAATTTCGCACCGGGCAGTAAGACGCTCTTCTGGAATGTGATGAATCACCCGGGCCAAGTGCAGGTTGTAGCTTTCCCAAAGAGCCAACAGCAATTTTGGATCACCGGAAGCAAAATGTTGCGCCCGTACCATCGCGTTCTGGTCATACCCCGGCCATATCAGATCGCCAAAGGCGATGGCCCGCACAAATCGCTGGTGATTATTGGCGGCGGAGTCGATCAGGTGCCCCAAAATTTCGACACGCGTCCACTTCCCGTCGCCGCGCGGCGCGCGCCACTCTTCATCCCGCATCCCCCGCATCGCACGGGCCGTGTCGGTCACAATTCGCTCCAGGCTGTGCGAAAGATCGTGCATTCAGTCTGATTGTAGCGGGAGTGGGGGCTCTAATTCGCCGGCAGCGCAAACGCCACGTATCCCTTCGGCAGATCCGTTCGCAACTCCGGTTTTATCTTCGTATGCGCTGGATGCCCGCCGCCAGGCGTCACGCTCGAAGAAGCGGAAACCACCAGGTATTGCCGTCCGCCCGCCTCATACATGGAGGGAATTCCTTCGGCCCCAGCCGGCAATGATGCGCTCCAAAGTGTTTTGCCCGTCTCCGCGTCCAGTGCCCGCACTTTCCCGTCGCTTGCCGCAATGAAGAGGAGTCCCGTGGAAGTCACGATCATCCCGTGATGCTCTGCCATGAAAGCGCCTGTACCTTTAGCGCCCTGCGCGGCCGCGGCCGCGTCCTGGCCCAGCGGAACCTGCCACCGTATCGTCCCCGCGTTCAAATCATACGCGACCACTTGGGACCAGGGCGGACGCAAAATGTAGGGCTGATTCGGATACAGGCCCCAGTCCGTGTAATACCTGGCCTTTGGCGTATCGCTCCCCGCCGGATAGTCTGGTCCGCCAAGCGGCGTGTACTGGCCCGCCGGCGCCTCACGCACGGCCAACCCGCCGGGTGCGCCGCCGGAGGCTGCCACCGGTCCCCGTGCAAGGGGTTTCGCCAAAGCGGCCGGTCGCTCCATGCCCGCTGGCGGTCGGATGCCGTTTAAGTAGGCGAAGAGTTCGTCTACTTCTCCATCGTGCAGATCCCGGAACGCGGGCATCTTTCCGCGCCCATTCCGCACGAAGATCTGAAAAGACTCCCGCGTCAACCTCTTGCCCACCGACGCCAGCGGCGGCGGGCCGGATCCCGCCCGAAGACCGTTTTCCCCGTGGCACGCCTGGCAACGCGCCGCATACAACGCCTTCACCCCCGTTCCATTGCTCGGCTTACCCAGTGGATCTTCCAGGCTCAGCTTATAGATCGTGGGCCAATTCTGTGTATTCAAGTACAGCAGGCCCTTGTCCGGGTTTACCGCGCCGCTGCCCCAGTTGGAACCGCCGCGCGCGCCAGGCATCGAAATCGTCTCTGTCAAACCCGGTGGCGTATACAGTCCTTCATTGCGCATCTTGCCGATGCGCTCTTTCCACGCCGCCTGCTCCGCCTCGCTCAGTATGTATGGATTCACATCCTCCGCTGTGGCAGTCTGCCGCGCAAACGGGGGAGGCGCCGTCGGAAACGGCTGAGTCGGCCAGGCTTGTTCCCCAGGCATGTGACTCTTTGGCGTCGGCCGCTCTTCAATGGGCCACAGCGGCTTCCCGGTCACCCGGTCGAATACGTAAAGGAAGCCCTGCTTGCTCGACTGCGCGACCACGTCTACACGTTTCCCCTCGTGCGTTACCGTGAGCAACTGCGGAGCTGCCGTCGTATCGTAATCCCACAAATCGTGGTGCACCAGTTGGAAGTGCCACAGTCTCTTCCCCGTGCGCGCATCGAGCGCCACCAGGCTGTTCGAAAACAGGTTGGAGCCAATGCGGTCCGCACCATAGTAATCGTAGGTCGGTGATCCTGTCGGGAAATACGCAATTCCCCGTTTCACATCCACGCTGATCTCACCCCACGTGTTTGCCCCGCCGGCGTACTTCCACGCATCTTTCGGCCACGTCTCGTATCCGAACTCGCCCGGATGCGGAATGGTATGAAAGGTCCAAACCAGTTTGCCGGTAATCACGTTGTATGCGCGTATGTCTCCCGGAGGAGCCAGGTACGCTTCGCCCGGCGTTGACCCCATCAGAATCAGGTCTTCGAATACGCGCCCCGGCGTATCCGTCTGAATCCGGCTGATCGACTTCGCATCGCGGCTCAGACCCTGCCGCAGATCCACCAGTCCCTTCTGCCCAAACGTCAAAATGGACTTACCTGTCCGCGCATCAATCTCCTGCAAATAATCATTCATCGCAAACAGCAGGCGCCGGTCTTTGCGGTCCTTGCTCTCCCAATACGCAATACCCCGGGAAGTCAGTCCCGGCAGATTCTCGTGAATCCAGATCTCTTTGCCCGTTGTCGCGTCAAGCGCAACTAGCGAACTGTTCCGTGCCAAGACATACATCACGTTGTCAACAATCACCGGATTGAACAGGTAGGCATGGTTATCTCCCGTTGGATACGTCCACGCCACTTGTAACTGGTTCACGTTGGATTTCGTGATTTGGCCCAGCGAAACAAAGTGGGAGGAATCCGGTCCTCCTCCGTAATCGGACCAATTCTTTGGATTCTTGCCGTTTTCCGCCGGCCACGCCAGGCCGCAGGCGGCGGAGAACAGTAGAACGGACTTCCGGATGGGAGAAGAAATACCACGCAGTGAAGACAAGACCCAAACTTATCACGGCCGCCCCTGCATAGGTCTCCCATTACGGATAAGCTCTTAGGTGATGATTTGCAACCGCATCCCGCTGGGCGTTTTCCTGGTCGTGGCCGCTGCCCTGTATGCGCAGGAGACCAAGCCCAAGCCGGCCCTGTGGTCGCTTCGGCCTGTCGTGCGCCCGGAACTTCCTACTGGCGGCGGTAACCCCATTGATGTTCTTGTGGCCAGGAAGCAGGAGCAGAAAGGGCTCAGCCCCGCGGGCCGCGCGGAGAAGGCCACTCTGCTGCGGCGCTTGTATCTGGATCTGCTGGGTCTCCCGCCTTCTCCAGAGGCCGTCGACGCATTCCTGGCCGATGCCTCTCCCGAAGCGTATACGAAGGTTGTGGACAGGCTCCTGAACGACCCCCAGCACGGCGTACGTTATGCCCGGCACTGGCTCGACGTTCTGGGATATGCCGATGTAGATCACGGTATGCTCGCGGAACCCGGTATTCATCACTGGCGCGATTGGGTCATCACCGCATTGAATCGCGATGTTCCCTATGACCAGTTTGTACGTGCTCATGTAGCCGGCGATCTCTCCGCGAACCCCGGCGATGTCTTCGCCACTGGTTTTCTTGCTCGCGCCGCTCATTCCCCTGTGGATCGAACGGAAGAGGTTGCGTTCGCCGCGGTGGAAAAAATTTCTTCGGCCTTCATGGCCATGACGGTCAACTGCGCCAAATGCCATGACCACATGTACGATCCCATCTCACAGCGTGACTACTACGCCATGAAGGCGTTGTTTGATCCGCTCCTGCCGGATAAACGGTTGTTGGCGAGCGCCGATGAGATCCTCCGGCATCCGGATGTCCTGGAGAATTGGAAAGCGCGCCAGGACGCCATCCAGGCGCGTATGGACGTCATTACCCGCCCTTACGAAAAACAGATCTTCGAAGAGCGGATGACCTTTCTGCCGAAGGACGTGGAGGCCGTCTTCCGAAAGGATCCGGCCGCTCGCACCTCCGAAGAACAGGCAATCGTAAAGCGGTACGAGACTGTCGTCGTTCCGGATGCCCGCAAGTTCCGCGACGTCATGAAACCCGATGAGACGGTCCGCTACGAAGCAATTCGTAAAGAGTTGACGGAACTACGTCGCGATCCGCCCGTCATCCCTGCCTTTTGGAGCGTTCGCGTCGACGCGGAGCGCGCCGCCGCAAAGAGTCACCTCTATCTCGGAGGGGACCGCACAAAGAAGGGTGCGGAAGTCCAGCCCGGCTTCCCGTTTGCCCCCCAGGACGTTGCCTTTAAGGGAGACCGGCGGCAGGCGTTCTTGGGATGGCTCACCGCGCCGGAAAATCCGCTATTCGCGCGTGTTGCCGTCAACCGTCTATGGCAGTGGCACTTCGGAGAGGGCATCGCCGCCACTCCCAGCGACTTCGGTCGCACGGGCCAGATGCCCGTCAACCCAGCCCTGCTGGACTGGCTGGCCTCGGAATTCGTGCAGCGGAAGTTCAGCATGAAAGCGATGCACCGTCTGATCGTGACTTCGGGCTTGTACCAGCGGAGCGCCGTGGTCCCGCCAGATCAGGAAGCGGCCAACCGCGCGATCGATCCCGGGAACAAACATCTCTGGAAATTTCCCGTACGGCGCTTGGATGCCGAGGCCATTCGCGATTCCGTACTGCAAGCGGCCGGAACGCTCGACACTTCCATCGGCGGCCGTTCCTTCCGCGGAGAAGACATCATGGAACGCCGTGTCATGAGCGCTCCCGTCACCGGACACTATGATACGCGGAGCAATCGCAGGGGCATCTACATGGGCCGCGGAGCTGACACCTCCATGAACATGCTCCCGTCTTATCTGTCGCTCTTTGATGCCGAAGACGGCCACACCCCTTGCGCCCGCCGGGAACGCAGTGTCACAGCTCCGCAAGTTCTGTTTCTTCTCAATGGGTCTCTTGTCCAGGAAGCTTCCAAAAAACTCGCCAAACGCCTGGAACCCGCCGGCGATCCCGTCCACTACGGCTTCAAATTGGTGCTGGGCCGCCCGCCGTCGCCTGCGGAGCGCGATGTGGCGCTGTCCTATCTGCAAGGCGCGGGCGCCGCGCGTCTGGAAGGCTTCTCCTGGATGTTAATGAACTTGAGTGAGTTTGTATTCCTCCCATGAACTTCTCCAACCCTCTTTCCGCGCCCGGCCGCCGGGCATTTATGCGCCGTATGAGTTTCGGAGTCGGCGGAGCCGCTCTGGGTTGTCTGTGGGCGGAAGATGAAAAGTTCCTGCGCGCTGGCTCGGGAACCCACTTTGCGCCTAAAGTGAAGTCGGTCATCTTTCTATTCATGTGCGGCGGCGTTAGCGCCATGGATACCTTTGACCCGAAAGACAACAAGTGGGCCGGTAAAATGCTGGAGACGCTAAACTCCAACAACGGGAAGCCACAATTACGACCCGTGCTGCACATTCCGCGCGTTTGGACGCGGTATGGCAAGGCCGGTACGCCCGTCTGCGAATGGTTCCCCCACATCGGCGGCGTCATGGACGACATTGCAGTGGTGCGTTCCATGTATTGCCATGAGGTCGGTCACTTTCCCGCGTGTTGGGAGATGTCAACCGGTCATCGGAACCGGCTGTTCGATCATCCGTCCATCGGAGCCTGGACCGGTTACGCGCTTGGCGCGGCAAACAAGAATCTCCCTGCGTTCGTGAACATGGGCCGCCCCTCCGCGCCGGCGCAGGCGAGCGGCGGCTACCTCGGCGTTCAGGAAGGGGCGACCCCGTTTCAGGCTGGTGATACACCGCTCGACAACTTGAAACTGCCCGCCGGGTTAAGCCGTGTCGAGCGTGACCGGCAGATGGAGGTGCTGGCAAAATTGAACCGGCAGTTTCACGAGCAGCACGCCTTCGATGCCGAGGTTGCGGCTCGCGTGCGCGGCTATGAATTAGCGGGCACGTTGCAGTTGGCGGGGCCGGAACTGGTGGATTTCTCCAGGGAGCCGGAGCACGTCCGCAAGCTCTACGGAGTTGGGGAACCGGAGACCGACGAGTTTGGTCGCCAGATGCTGCTCGCTCGCCGTTTGGCGGAGCGCGGCGTCCGTTTCATCCAGGTCTGCCACGGCGGCGGTATGGGTAACGGCAAGTGGGATGCCCATGACGATGTGGCCGATCACGGACCCTTGGCCCGGCAGACGGATAAGCCGATAGCAGGACTGATCCGGGATTTAAAGCAGCGGGGAATGCTCGATAGCACGATGGTGGTTTGGGCGACCGAATTCGGCCGCACGCCATACTCGCAGAACAATGTGGGCAGGGATCACAACCCCCACGGCTTCACCTGCTGGCTGGCCGGAGGCGGCGTAAAGGGCGGCATCGTCCATGGCGCCACGGACGAGATCGGCTATAAAGTCGCGGAAAAGCCTCAATACGTGACGGATTTGCAGGCCACCGTTCTACAGCAAATGGGACTGGACCATAAGAAAATGCACGTCGTCGTGAACGGTCGCCCTCTGCACATGATCGAGGAAGGGACGGGTCCCATTCAGGCCATATTGGGATAGCCTGCCATTTAAAGCAATGGAATCGTGTTCCACCGCTTCATCTTTCGTCCCGCGGTGGGAAGCTCAGTGACTACCTAACGCGACATCTAGATCGACCTGTCCGAGTGCCATTTCACATTGGCGCCGAATGCGTTGAACGTATTGTCGAAAGTCACAAGAATAGTCTGTTCCAGGCTGCTTCACACTACGAAGGTGGGCGGCGCCTATGACGTTATTGACTTGCCGCTATTCCACAACTGCACAACCCTAAACGTGTCCGCGGCATATAACACCGCCGGCATGCAGGCTGTCCGTGTCGCCTGTTTGCAACTGGAGACGACAAATGTCGCGCTGTGGGCGATCAACGGCGCAAGCGGTGCCTGTAATCCGCTGAGGCTCCAGCGCTGCCTCAGCATTGCCGAACTGACATTTGCAGTCAATTTCTGAGCAATAGCCGAAGTTGCCGCCGTTGAGAGAAGCCGGCGCTGGCTTGGCCGCTATCGTTGGCCAGCCGGATAGCCCTGCCGGCAGGTAGCCGCCTGGCCCTGAAACAAAAGCCGAGACTTGCAGGTGAGCCGTAAGTGTTGCGTTCAGGATGAATAGACGTCCGTCTCGCGCCTGCGCCATACTTCTTCATCGCTCCTACTCCTTTTCTGTTTTGGAGCCACGCAGTTTTACTGGAGGAATTTTTAGGGTCAGATCAGGTGCAATGGATAGGGCACGTGGTGTTCGGCAATTGGATAAATTAAGTGCGGCAACAATTTTGATGATCGACAATTGAGTACGCCCTGATAGGATTAAGTCATATTTTCCGATATCTTAATCCGTTGACTTGGAAAAATTATGCCCTCTATAAAAATTTGTTCGATTCAATTTCATGAGGAGGGTGTAACGCCTACGGTTCCCTTGCGGCGAAACGCCGAA
>DASTML010000125.1:0-8648 GCA_035714175.1 Bryobacteraceae bacterium
GTCCATCGAACGCCAAGTCGAAGAAGTCGACAAGGTGAAACGTTCCGAATCGGGCATGATCGTAGACCCTGTCACCATCCGCCCCGAACAGCCGATTACCGACGCGCTCGACCTCATGAAGCGCTTCCGCATTTCCGGCGTTCCTGTCACCACCGCCGACGGCAAACTCGTCGGCATTCTCACCAATCGCGACCTCCGCTTTGAATCGAATTTCAGCATGCCCGTTTCCACGCGCATGACCCAGGGCCGGGAAAATCTCATCACCGTTCCCGTCGGCACCACGCTGGAAGATGCCGAACAGATCCTCCACAAGCATCGCGTGGAGAAACTCCTTGTTGTCGATGACGGGTACTTTCTCAAGGGCCTCATCACAGTCAAGGACATCCAGAAAAAGCTGAAATATCCCAGCGCCGCGAAGGATTCCCAAGGCCGCCTCCGTTGCGGAGCCGCCGTCGGATCTACGAAGGACTATCTGGAACGTGCCGCTGAACTCATCCGCCGCAAGGTGGATGTGTTGGCCATTGATTCCGCTCACGGCCATCACCAGGGCGTCCTGGATGCGGTGAAGGCCATCAAAGCGAAGTTCCCGGATGTCGATCTCCTGGCCGGCAATGTCGGCACTTACGAAGGTGCTCGCGATCTCATCTCGCTCGGCGTCGATGGCGTCAAAGTAGGCATCGGTCCCGGTTCCATCTGCACGACGCGCGTGGTCTCCGGCGCGGGTGTTCCCCAGATTACCGCTATCACCGAAGCCGCCCGCGCTTGCCGCGAAGCGGGTGTGCCGCTCATTTCCGATGGCGGCATCAAGTATTCAGGCGACGTGACCAAGGCCATTGCCGCCGGTGCGGACAGCGTCATGATTGGCAGCCTCCTTGCCGGTGTGGACGAAAGTCCCGGCGAGACCATCCTCTTCCAGGGCCGTACCTTCAAGAGCTATCGCGGCATGGGCTCCATGGGCGCCATGACGACGGTGTCACAGGATCGCTATGGCGATCAGGGCCAGGGCAAACTCGTTCCGGAAGGCATTGAGGGCCGTGTCCCCTACAAGGGTCCGCTCGCCGAACTCGTTTTCCAACTGGTCGGCGGCCTGAAAGCTGGCATGGGCTACACGGGTTGCGGCACCATTTCGGACCTGCAGGCCAATTCCAAATTCTTGAAAATTTCGCCTGCTGGACTTCGAGAGAGCCACGTCCACGACGTCATTATCACCAAAGAAGCTCCGAACTACCGCGTGGAATAACGGTTACTGTAGCTCCCCGGGCAACGTAAAGAAGTGCAAAGTTAGCCATCGCCCCGCAACGCGGCATGATGTAATCGCGTTGAAACACTTTGTACGCCGATGAAAATATCTGCACTTCTTTTGCTCACGGTCGCCGCGGCTTTTTCTCAAACGCCGCCCGTCCATCCGGCCTGGAACGGAGACAAGGTTCACGAAATCCGTCTCCGTTTTAGCCAGCCCAATTATTGGGAGACGCTGACAACGAACTATGCTGGTCCGGAGGGGGATACGCCCTACTTGGAGGCCTCCATCGAATGGGGGCAGTACAAATTCTCCTCGGTAGGTGTCCGGTTTAAGGGCAACAGTTCGTATCGAGGAGCTTTCACCAAGAAAAAGCCCTTCCGCATCAAGCTCAATGAGTTCGTAAAGGGCCAGAAAATCGAAGGCATCGGAGCCTTCAACCTCAGCAATCTGTTCATGGACGCTTCTTTCGTCCGCGAGCCCGTCTATTACGAGATGGCCGCCGCGCTCGGCCTCAAAACACCACGGTCGAATTACGCCGCCCTTTATGTCAACGACGAATATATCGGCCTCTACGTACTCGGCGAAGTCGAAAACAGCGACTTCTTAAAAAACTACTTCGGCAAGGGCGAAGACACCGGAAATCTCTACAAAGCCAACATCGGCGGCGTCTTCACCTACCTGGGCGAAGACAAAGCGGCCTACAAAGAGGTATGGGAGAAGCAGACCAATGAGGATGCCGACGACTGGTCCGATCTCATCGAGCTCTGCAAGATCATCGACCAGACACCTTCCGCCGAACTCAAAGCTAAGCTCGAACCGCTCATGGACATCGACAGCTTTCTGACGGCCATCGCCCTCGACAATGCCACTCTGAACCTTGATTCCTACGTCGGTATGGGGCAGAATTTCAACGTTTATCGCCGCCCCTCGGACAAGAAATGGGTATGGCTGGTCTGGGATCCCAGCCTTGCCTTCGGAGCCTTCGGTCAGGGCAGCAACGTCCAACTCGCCACCGAATACACGCAGACCGGCGGGATTGGCGGCGGTGCCGGCGGCGGCGGTCAATTCCCTCCGGGCGGCCAAGTTCCTCCAGGCGGCCAGGTCCCTCCCGGAGGACAGATTCCCGGCGGCGGCAACGCCGGCGGCACGGCGGCCACCCGCCCGTTGGCCACCAAGCTTTGGGAGATCCCCGAGTATAAAGAACGGTACCGCCAGATCTACAAGCATCTGGTCAACAACATCTTCGTCCCGGAAAAGATCATCGCCCGCATGAATACGCTCCGGACGATGATCCGCCCCTACGTGGAAGCGGATACGCAGAAACTCTCTACTCTGGCGGCCTTTGATGCCGCGATGACCGGCGGCAGCGCGACCGGCCAGCCGGGTCAGGGCGGCGGTTTCGGTGGAGGCGCCGCAGTAATAACAGGTCTGCAGCCTCTGGTGCAGAACCGCGTCGCTTGGCTCAAAACCCAGTTGGATCCGCAGGTATTCCCGGCCGCCAGCCTCACGGCCAGCGCCAATGCAATCAACTTCACCCCGGCTTCGCTCACCCAGACTGTCAGCCTCCAATACACCGGCGTCAACACCCCGCCGTCGTTCTCCTTGTCCGCCGCCACACAGAGCGGAACCTGGCTAACCCCGTCTATTACCGGCGGCCCGCTGCCCGGCTCCTTCACTGTCACGGCAGCCACCGCGGGCTTGGCCAACGGCGTGCACGCTGGCGCAATCACCGTATACTTGGCGGGCGCCCCTGCCGTCACGATTCCGGTCACGCTCACCATCGGAACTCTTCCTGTCCCGGCCATCTCAGCCATTGGCAACGCGGCCAGCTATGCCGCCACCGCCATTGCGCCCGGGCAGATCGTCACGCTCTTTGGCTCCGATATGGGGCCGGCCACGCTTTCCACACTCACCTCGGGCGTTGCCGTGACCTTTGACGGTACCCCCGCCCAGCTCATCTACGTTAGCGCGGGCCAGATCGGCGCCATCGCTCCGCTCTCCCTCGCTGGTAAATCGCAGACCAGTATTCAGGTCTCCTACGGCAACCAGACCAGTCCTGCCGTCACGAAGACCGTTGCTCCCACCGCACCCGGCCTGTTTACACTCAACGCTTCGGGTACCGGTACCGGCGCGATCATCAATCAGTCCGGCACGGTAAACGGTACATCGGCCCCCGCTCCGAAAGGGAGCATCATCGCGATCTATCTCACCGGAGCCGGCGTGACCAACGCTGCCGGAACCATCTCCGCCGCTACCACCGTCACCATCGGCGGCCAGAGCGCGGCGATTGCCTATGCCGGCAACGCGCCGGGAGCGGTTCAGGGCCTCTATCAGGTGAACGCAACAGTCCCGGCCTCTGTCTCCTCCGGAGCCCAACCTGTCGCTGTGACCATTGGTGGCGTTTCCTCACAATCCGGCGTCAACGTGAACGTGCAGTAAAAGTCCCTTACCCTGGAAAACTAGGCCCCGCCTTCCCCAACGGGAACCGGGGCCCTTCTTTTGCCCTGGCCAGACGGTGGAGGCCCATCGGCTATGCCGGGCAGTAGGAGTTTGATAGGTCGGGGAGTCCATCGTAGAAACTCCAGAACGTGAGCGTGGGCCAGTATTACCGGGCGCGGGGGCATTGCGCGTCAACCGTAGGCCGTGATAGATCCGTCATTCGAGCCTGCATTCGCAGCCAGGAGATCGAATCTGAACATCTGTTGGGTTGCCATACGGGTGGTCCAACTATCAATACGGGGCCGCTTTGAACGGCTCACACCCTGAGGCCCCCGGCTTTGCCGGGAGATACTTACCCAAATAAAAAAGGCCCGCCTCCCCGCAACCGCGGAAAGGCGGGCCTCGGTTGTTTCAGGTTAGAACAGCAGCTTCAGGCCCAACTGCACGGACCGCGGCGGGTTGCTCTGGCCCGTTACCGTGCCAAAAGCGCCCGATTCCACGTTCGTGTTCGGAGCCGAGAATACCGGCGTGTTCATGATGTTGAACGATTCGGCGCGGAACTGCATGTTGAACCGCTCGCTGAACTTGAAGTTCTTGAACATCGAGAAATCCAGGTTCCGCGTAAAGTCGCTACGCAGATTCGAATGCGTACGCGACAGGTTGCCGAACGTGTAGCTGCGGGCGATACGGAACTGCGTCGTATCGAACCACTTGTCGATCGAACGGTTGTCGATCCGGGCATCGCCGCCCACCGCGTCGGGACGCTGATAGCCGCCGAACGAGAAGCTGTTGTTCGTCGTCTGGCTAAAGATCAGCGGCAGGCCGGAGTTGATGGTGAAGATGCCATTGGTCTGCCATCCGCCCACAACGGCGTTTGCCAGCCAATGCATGTTCGCGCCATACTTCTTGCCCTTGCCGAACGGCAGTTCGTAGTTGAAGTTGAACACCGCGCGATGCGGCACGTCGTAGGAGCTCAGCGAACGCTCGCACGCACGGCAGTACCAGTTGCGCAACGTGCCCTGGCTGTCATTCCAGATGCCGTCGGAGGCATCGGCAATGGATTTCGACCAGGTGTAGGCCGCGCCAAAGCTGGTGCCGTTGCCGAAACGCTTTTCAAAGCGCATCTGCAACGCATGGTAGTTGGAGTTGCCCCAGGCCGGCGCGCTCGGGCCAACGCTGGCGAAGTGGGCATACTGTCCGCGCAGCAGGCGGCCGCGCTGGATGGTCGGCTGGCCAAGTGTGCTGCTCGGGTCAATCAAACCATAGAACGGATTCGGAACCGCTTCGTTTAGCCGGTTTTCAGGGGTGATCAGGCTCGGGTTCAACTGGCCCATGTCGCCCTGTGCGATTTCAATGTGCGTGCCTTTGTTGCCGGCGTACGCCATTTCAATCATCATGTCGGCCGTAATGTGGCGCTGAATCGTGAAGTTCCACTGTTGGTTGTACGGCGTCCGCATCTGTTCCGGCCACGCCGAATTCAATGCGAAACCAACGCCGGACATGGCGCCCTGCGAACGGCCCACCGGAAGCTGGAAGCCGTTCGGGAACGGATTGCGCAGCAGGTTGGTCGGCGTCACGGTATCGATCGTGCTCACCCAGGGGGTCGTGCTGGAGTAGGGAGCGCCCGTCCAGCGGTCGGTCGCCGCAAACTTGGGCACGCCGTAGAAGATGCCGTAGCCGGTGCGGATCACGGTCTTCGGGTTCATCTGATAAGCAATACCGATGCGGGGATTGAACTTGTGTTCCGCCGCACGGACACCGCGGCGTCCCGCGCTCTGGTCGTCGCCGGAGAACAGGTAGATGCCGCGCAGATCCAGGCCGGTCTTGTCCGACAATGGGTTCTTCGCATACGGATCCATCAACGTCTGCTGGTCATAGCGTTCCGTGTTGGAACCTTCGATTTCATACCGCAGGCCGACATTGATGGTCAGCTTCTGGTTGATCTTGTAGTCGTCCTGCGCATACAGGGCGTAGTAACGGCTCAGATCGGCCGGCTTGATGCGATGCGTGGCGGCGCCGCTCGTACCGGTGCCCAGCAGGAACGAAGCCAGACCGTCGCCGGCCGTGGCCGAAGCCGTCAAGCCGTCCGGTCCCTGCGTCATGCCGCGGGTGAAGTTGAAGTTGGCCGGCGAACTGCCGAACTGTGCAAAGCCCAGTCCGAAGATGCGCATTTCGCTGCCGAACTTCATGCTGTGCTTACCCGAAATCTTCGTCACGTTGCCGACGAAGGTGTAAGCCACATTGTTGCTCTGGTAGGTGGAGCCGTTGTTCGGTCCAATCGGAGAGTAGTCCTGCACGTCGAACCGCGGAATACGCGGCGCGCCGGTCGCAAGCGTCACAGCCTGCAACGATGCCGGCAGTCCGAGCTTCGTCACGTCATAGCCGTAGGAGAACGCCGGACGCCAGGCATCGAACAGGCTCAGGCCGGCGCGCAGGTTGATCACCATGCTGCCGCCCTTGGTTTCCGTGTAGTCGATAGCGGCGTTGTGCGAACCCCAGTACATAATGCCGTCGCTGGGCGTCGCGCCATTGCCGTAGAAATCGGCCGTGGAAGCTTCCTGCTTGAAGCGGTTGTACCGGACGAACATGCGCCGGTTGGTGCTGAAGTTATGGTCAACCTTCGTGTCGAAACGGTCGGTTGGCGAACGCGGCACCATCTGGATGCCCACGTTGTTCTGGTTCGTGAAAGCGAACCCGGCCTGATTCGGCCGCGGCCACAGTTTCACTGCATTGGCGGCCACCGGGTCGATCATCGTGGAGGGGATGATGTTGCCCACGAACGGCGTACGGATCGTCTTCGTCGTGTCGGACGGGTCAGTGCGCGTGCTGAACGGATCGAAGATCGTGCGCAGCGCGCCGTTGGCGTTCCGCGTATTCGAAAAATCGCCGCCCAACTGTTGGTCGGTCGGAACCGAATACTGCGCAAAGCTGCCGGCTTTCACCAGCTTCTTTTCATACAGAGCAAAGAAGAACGTGCGGTCCTTCACAATCGGGCCGCCAAGGCTGGCGCCGTACTGGTGCTGCTGGAACGAAGCCTTCTTGGTCCCTGAACGGTTCACGAAGAAGTTCTTCGCGTCCATCGCGCTGTTGCGCAGGAACTCGAACGCGCTTCCATGGAATTCGTTGCTGCCGGACTTGGTGAGCATCGTCACCTGCCCGCCGCCGCTGCGTCCATACTCCGCCGTAAAGGCGTTCGTCTGCACGCGGAACTCCTGAATGCTCTCCACCGACGGAATCGCGCCCGCGCCATAGATGCCCTGAATATCGCTTTGCACCATGGCCGTCACGCCGTCCAGCTGGATGTCGTTCTGTGCTTCCTTGCCTCCGTTGATCGAGAACCGGATCGTGCTCGTAAAAAAGTCGCTTTCCGAGTTCGGAGTCGACGGCGTGATTCCGGGCACCAAGCGCATCAACGAGTAAATATTGCGGTTGTTGAGAGGAAGATCGACGATCTTCTTGTTCTCGACAACGGAGCTAAGCGTCGCGCTCGACGCTTCCAACAGAGGGCCGGTCGCAGTCACCTGGACCTTCTCCGTCACTGCGCCGATTTCCATCGTGATGTTCAGCGTCGCGTTCTGCTGCGTTGCCAACGGCAACGACTCCAAAACGTGCATGCGGAACCCCGCCGCCTCTACCGTCAGCCGGTAGACGCTGGGCGTCAATTCGATTACACGGTACACGCCGGACGCATTGGTCTCGGCGCGATAGTCTTGATTACGCTGTGTATCGGTCAGTGTTACTTTCGCATTTGCGATGGCAGCACCGCTGCTGTCGCTAACGATTCCCGATATAAGCGCTTTGGATGTTTGTGCGGCCAACGGCAAAAACGTAGCCGTGGCCAAAATTGTCGCTAGTATTTGGACCCTAGACATGGAACTTCCTTACTCCCACTTGGCATAAAACATCAACACCCCGAAGGCATGGAGATTCTGAGACCGTCTCTTTTTTCGCGGACTAACCCTGAATTTCTACGTGGCTGACTGTGAGCCAGTGTCGGCTTGGGATTATATCACTCGCGACTACCCCCAGTACGGTGGTGGCCTATCCTTGCCCAAGTTCGCGGCTCAGCCAAGCCTTCGCCACGCGCCAATCCCGCGCCACCGTAGCCTCGGAGATCCCCAGCGTTTCCGCCGTCTCGCCCACTTCCAGTCCCCCAAAGAATCGGCACTCCACAATCTGCGCCTGCCGCGGGCTCATCTTCGCCAACTCGCCCAGTGCCGCGTCCAGCCGCACCACCTCATCCAGGCCGCAACCTTCCGGAGCCGCCGCTGGCAACTCCTCATCGAACGTCACCAGCAGCGATGCTCTCTTTAACGCCCCACGCCGCCGCGCCGCCGTGACGAGCAACTGCCGCATCGCCTGCGCCGCTATCCGTTTGAAATGCAGTGGCGATTCCCAACGCAGCCCGCCGGCGTTGGCCATTTTCAGCCAGGCCTCGTTCACCAGCGTTGTCGGGCTCAATGTGGCATGCGGGTCCGCTTCCCGTATCCGCCCCGCCAGCCGCCGCAACTCTTCGTAGGCCGCGCTGAACAGCAGGTTCAGCTCTTCCCGTCCCCCCGGAACAAACTCCCCCCGCCACTCCGGAAACTCCGGAGGTTCTGAATTCTGGGTCCGCATGGCAACGGTACCCAACATTTTATGACAGTCCCCGCCGCCGGTTGGCGTAAAGCCCTGGTGAGAGTCATGACTATGCGCTTTTATCCTCTACTCCTCTCCGCGGTCGCCGCCCTTGCCATCGGCCACGCGCAGACCATCACGTCCGTCGCCGGAAACTCCAGTTGGGGCAACGTCTACAACGTGGCCGTGGACGCGGCGGGCAACATCTACACCGCCGATCAAACCCGGCATCAACTCTACAAAACCGACCCCATGGGGGCTACTACCGTCATCGCCGGGACCGGTCGCGCCGGTTTTTCCGGCGACGGAGCCCTCGCCACCGCTGCCCTCCTCAATGGCCCTCTCGGTG
>DASTML010000126.1:0-8075 GCA_035714175.1 Bryobacteraceae bacterium
CGGTAGGGATAGGGACCGGCCAGTTCGTTGATGTGCACGTTCTTGATCCACGGCCGCAACAGGTGAAAATTCGTCCTGATGGAACCGTTGATCACGTCGGTCGGATTCGAATTCCAGCACAGGCCGACGCTCTTGTGGTTCGTCGCCCGCATGATGGTCTCAGCAATCTGGGGATTCTGCGTCTCGCGGCCATGCACTTCCAAGTAGATTTCCACGCCGCGCCCCGCGCCATATTCGCCGAGTTCTTTCAGGCAGGCCGCGATGTTGGCAATCGTCTGGTCTACCGAGACCTCTTTGGGCAACCCGTTCGGGCGGACCTTGATGCCCCAAGCGCCGGTATCGTGAGCCAAGTCAATAAATGTCCTCGCCGTCTCCACCTGCTTGCGGCGGACCGATTGGTCCGGCGAATGGAACTCGCAGGTGGTGCCGAAGCTGACCAGGCGGATCTTGCTCTTGGCAAAGCGTTGCTTGACGCGCTCACGTTCCTCGGCTGAAATGCCGGGCTCGATCTTGTGAGCGTGTTCTGTACGAAGTTCAACGCCATGGAAACCGGAGGCTTCGAGAGTGGTAATGATCTTTTCGAGGTCCCAGTCCTTGAGGACGTTGTAGGTGACGGCGCCTAGCTGCATAGGCACATTGTATCTACTGCCGGCCGCGGCCCCGGAGAGGAAGAATCAGCCGCGAAGGATAACGGGCTGAATGGTAAACCGTATTGGTGGCGTTGACGGCTTCGTCATAGTCTTTGACTGGCTCCCAGGTGTTGGAATGCCGGTCAAAGCGGGGGGAATCGCTGGAGGTGATATGAACGCCAATCCGGTGTCCTTTGGGCAGGATCATGGCGATGGACCAGAGATTCACGCGGATCTTATAGACACGGTTCTGCCGGACGGGGAGCATTTTATCGAAGCCCTCCCGGAATCGGAGGCGGAGCGGTTGGGACAGCATCACCGCCTCGTACCCATCGGGGTGAATATCGAGGAATCGCACGAAAAAGTCCGTATCCTTGGCGGTGGTGGAGACGTACAGCTCGGCTTCCACCTGACCGGCAATTTCCACATCCTGCGGGCGCGGCAAACTGGTAAACCGGAGAATATCGGCGCGTGGCTGGAGCGGGCGCTGGTCCACCGGAGCGCGATTCAGCCAGTCGTCCGGCTTGGCGGTGAGAGAGGGTACCGGGTCCAGGGGCTCATAGTCAAAACTGCTGCTGGCAGTCTTCTGGGTAGGCGCGGTCCGGGACAGGCCGCCGCCGGGGAGTAGGTAGAAGCTTTCGGAATGGTGAATCGGCGGCCAACTGGCGCCAGCGCGCCAAGAATTGCCTGGCGCTCCTGGTTTCCGCGGATCACCCAGCATGTAATATTGCACGGGAGGCTGCTTTTGGATCCCTGTGTCAATGTCGCGCAGCCAATAGTCAAACCATCGGCGCGACAGGCCGGGGAAGGAGAACATCTCTGTTTCCCACTGGAGTTCTCCGGGCAACTGTCCGCTGTGGCCTTTGGGATGGACGATCAATTTCTGGTTGCCGGGCGCCTTCTCAGAACCGTGCGTCTGGGCCAAGTGGAAATAGTCGATTGTCCCCTGCGTGAAGATGTCGAACCATCCCGTATAGTGCAGAATCGGCACGCGGATATTCGCAGCGTGCGTGCGTACATCGATTTGTTGCGCCTCTGTATCGTAGCGGCGGAAGACCGGCCGGGGAAAGAGCGGCGGGATGGGCGCGCCGCGAGCTTCCAGCCAACTGTCCACCAGCCCGGCCTGGTAGACGCCCCCAGGGAAGGTAGCTGTCGAATAGCTGCTGGCGTGGGCATTTTGAATCACACCGGCCGTAAGATGAGGCGCTCCGCTCATTAGAGCCATGTATCCCGCAATGCCCGGACCGCTGCTGCCCAGCACGCCCACTTTGCCGTTTGACCACGATTGTGCCGCGATCCATTCCACGGTATCGTAGCCGTCTGCTATCTCCGTCTGGAAATTAGCCCATTTACCTTCGCTCTTAAATAGCCCGCGCAGATTCTGCTGGACGACCGCGTAACCGGCCTCCACATAATTTGACGGCGAAGCGGGAAGCGCATAGGGTGTCCGTGTCAAAATAGCGGGGAACGGTCCGGGTCCGGCCGGTAGGGCGACCGTGGCGGACAGTCGAATTCCGTCCCGCATGGGGATCATCTCCTCTTTAAAAAGAGGTGTGGCTACGGCAGGTGCTACGACGCCGGCAACGGCAAGCAATGCGAAGTACCAGAGTCGCATGTATTCTTTATGGTACTGCGCTCTGACCTCGCAAACGGAGGAGTACTCGTCTACCGGCGTAACAAAGAGAAGAGGGCGCGCAAAGGCCGGAACCCAAATCGCCATGCGAAGCTGGATTCCAGGTCCTGTTGGTGCTGCTTATGGCGCAGGATGCCCTGCAACCGCTCATCCGCTGCTTCCTGCAACGTGCGAAGCTGCCCATGTAACGTGGTCAGCTCATTCGTCAGGTAATTCACTTGCTCCAGTCGTTCCGCAGCCGACCGTTCCATCATCTGGTTTTGCATCGCCAATGCTTCCAGCCGCTGATCCACATCGCGCAGGCCTCGCCATCTCTGCTCATCCGGTTGAGGCTCGTGCAACAAATGCTTCACCTGCCCGGACAGCGACACCAGCGAACTCTGCTGCTGCGAAACGACCTCACCCTGCGCGGCAAGTTCGCCGTAGAGCATCTCGTGGCGCCGATTGGACTCGGCCAGCATGTCGTGGAGGACATGTACATCGTGCAGCCTCTGTTCGGCCGCCGTTCGTACAATAGCCAACTCCCGCTCATGCTCCTCCAAAACGCTCAACAGGCGGTTACGTTCCAGTACATGGGGCGCGGCCGGCCGGTCCAATGCTTCCGGCAATAATTCCCACCAATTAGCATGTTCCTCGTACCCCAATCCAACCAGCAATCCGGGGAATGATTCCTCAAAGAGCTGCCCTAATTCCCTGTGGAAATGATTCTGCCAGTCGCCGGCAATGCCTTTGCGGCGATGGCTAAACTCATTCTCCTGGCCTGGTTTTCGACCGGAGCGCGCCTCAAATGCGTTGTCTCGCGCCACGGCGGAAACGACGGATGGCGGAATATCCCAGTGCAGGAAATGAAACAGTCCGTTAAGTTGGCCGGACAAATCGGAGATTAAATCCTCGTACTTGGCGAGGTAGACATTGGCCGGTTGTTGGCCGGGGCGCCAACTGGCTAGATAGTCCGACCATTGCGCAAGCAAAAACATGCCGATTTGTAAACGATGGGAGGGATTTGCCTCGGCGACCGGAGCACGCAGGAGTTGGGTAACCGGCCCAGGCGTGTGACTATAAGAAAGTGAATAAGTGAGAGATACGACAATATCGCGCGGGTCGCGGATTACCACAAAGGCTCGATCGTGCGGACGCGCGTTCCGGGTCCACACCTTATTCCCCGAAGTATAGACAGGGGAGGCAAATTGCCCAACTGCTAGTTCAGGCCACGGACTGGCCAATACATCTACGCCAGTGGCAGCCAGGGAATGCTCTGTAAACTCAGTAATTCGCGGATCAGACAAGATATCGCGAATCCATTGGCTGCCGCATTTGTAAAAGGTCAGGTGGTACAAGCATATTTTCGTTGCTTGCGCCGGCGCTACCGCACTACCCATGCCATCTCCAAACTGCGGACCGTTCCAGAACTGCGACCAGGCAATCCTTCTCTAGATTAAAACACACTCATCTGAAAACCCCAAGGATGAACTTTGTTGCGGAATATCACAGGATATTTACGGTAATGGTTGACCAAGCAAGGCCAGTAGCGCCCATGCGGAGGTGGAGATATGTTGCGCATAACTCTGTGCTCCAGGGGGACGCGTAGTCTCCGGCCAGCCGCCTTCTTCCTGTTGCCTCGCGATCAACCAGTCCCGTCCGCGCGCCGCTTCGGAGCCGCTCCGCAATGCAATCACAGCCAGTGCGGTATCGAACGCCTGCGCCGGCAGGCCGGGAAATTCGCCCCATCCCCCGTCGCGGGTCTGCCCGCGCAACAAAAGCGCTCGTGCGGCCCGGTTTCCCGGCTGCGCGAGCAACTGCGCCGCGGCGTCTACCGTGCTCCGCGGTTGCAATCCCGCGAACCACGCTGCCGTCGTCTGCGTGTCCACGCCGCAAACCCGCAGAACCCGCTGCGCAAAATAAGTCGCCAACGCGGTCCCATAGGTAGCCGGCGAGCCCGTATCAATAGTCCACGACCCGTCGGCGTTCCGTTCTTTTGCAATTTGCTCCGCCGCCAGACACAATCCCTCCCGCCGTCCCGATGCGAGCAACGCCGCGCCAAACTGTATCCGCGCCAGCTTTTTA
Source organism: Bryobacteraceae bacterium (assembly GCA_035714175.1). Classification (GTDB taxonomy): domain Bacteria; phylum Acidobacteriota; class Terriglobia; order Bryobacterales; family Bryobacteraceae. The sequence goes on from DASTML010000126.1 coordinate 4,327, forward strand.
TCGCTCACCGCGGGATCGCCCGGATTCGAGTCCCAGCGTTCCGGATGCGTCAGCCACGCCGTGGTCTCCGCCAGCGCCGGATGATCGGGCGCTAGCCCCGCCGCATAGAGCGCCCGGGCCCCGTCGCCGTTGTTGTGGCAGGAAAAACACCGGTTCTCCAGGCGCCACGCCGGGGTCTGGCGCGAAAGATAAGCCACTGCTTTTTCCACAGGCGTCAACGCCGCCGCCAAAGCCAGCACGCCCATCCACATCTTCACACTCTACGTCATCCACGCCTCCGTGGTGGGAGTCGTGCTAAGATAGAGGTGTTTAGAAGTCAACCCCGTTCCTGTGCTCTTTTCCTCGCCTAAATTGTTTGCGAGGCTGACAGTTGGATCGTTGATCTGACTTCGCCTTGTAAACACCATAAATGAATCTCTTCAATGAATTGCCGTTGTCCACGGTCCTCCTGGGCAACTTGAAAAAGAAGGGCTATGCTGTACCCACGCCCGTCCAATCCAAAGCCATCCCCCCTGCTCTTGCTGGCCACGATATCGTAGCCACCGCCCAAACGGGAACGGGTAAGACTCTTGCATTCTGCCTCCCGCTGGTGGAGACATTGTTGCGTCAGCCCGCGCCCGCAGGGAAAGCCGTTGGCCCCCGCGCCCTAATTTTAAGCCCGACTCGCGAACTGGCGATCCAGATTGCTCGCGAATTCGAAGAAATCGCGATAGGTACCGGTTTCCGCGCTGCCACGGTTGTCGGCGGCATGGCCGAAGGCGCCCAACTGAATGCGCTCCGTCGCGGCGCGCAAGTCGTCATTGCGACGCCTGGCCGCTTGTGCGATTTCCTCGACCGCAAGCTCGTCAACCTCAGCCAAGTCTCCCACGTCATTCTCGACGAAGGCGACCGCATGCTGGATATGGGTTTCTTACCCGCCCTGCACCAAATCCTGGGCCAGATCCCGAAAAAGCGGCAGACGCTCTTCTTCTCCGCTACGATCGAGCCCAGCGCTTCCAAGCTCATCGCGCAGCATCTCACCGATCCCGTCCGGATTGCCCTCGGTCCCACCACCAAGCCCACTGAAAACGTCGATCTGCACTTCTACGAAATCGAGCATGACCGTAAGGTGGAACTCCTTCACCATATGCTGGGCCGCGAACAGGGTTCTTTCCTTGTGTTCGCGCGTACTCGTCATGGCGTGGAAAAGCTCACCAAACGGTTGGCGCGCGTTGGCGTGAAGGCAACCAGCATTCACGGCGATCGTACCCAGGGCCAGCGCAATCGCGCCCTCGCGGGATTCCAACAGGGTGACTACCGCGTTTTGGTCGCGACGGACGTCGCCGCCCGCGGCATTCACGTCGACGGCATCTCCCATGTCGTCAATTTCGATTTGCCGATGGTTCCTGAAGACTTCATTCACCGCGTTGGCCGCACCGGCCGCGCCGGCGCCCGCGGCGTGGCGCATACTTTCGGTACCCGTCAGGAACGCAACGAAGTGCGCCGCATTGAGCGCGCACTGAACGTGCAGCTCAGCCGGCAGCAACTACCCGTAATCGACCCGATGCCGGAGCCGTTGCCTCAGTTCGCCGACCGGCCCATCGTTCCGCCTGCTCCTCCGCAAGGTGCGCGCAAGTTCGCCAAGTCCGGGCCTCCCTCGTGGTCCAATGGCGGACGCCGTCCCGAAGGCGGCCGGAAAGCCGGAAGCGGCAGTTTCGGCGGAGCCAGGAAGTTTCGGGGCGCGAGCAGCGGTCCCAGAAGTAACGCCCGCTAGGTAAAGGCAGCAGAAATGAAAATCGCCGGTTCCGTGCGAAACGGAACCGGCGATTTCCATTTGGAAGATTAGGGAATCGGACTATCGCAATATCGGGAAGTCCGCTTTGGCGGGAGCGGCCGCCTCTTCTCCGGCAACCAGCTTGCCAACCGCAATCGAGGCACGGAAAATCGTACTGATTGGAAGGAAGCCGCCCAGGCGGTGGTCGGCGATTGCCTTCAACCCGGCCGAGGCAATGCAACCACACGACGAACAGTCCGGATTTCCGCCAAACTGGCAGGGTTGGATGGACGTCATGAGATCCGCGGAAATCGTCTTTGTCGTCTGGGAGAACACGCAATCGTCCGGTGACTTCGGCGGGTGCAGATACTCTTCGATCAACCGCGGATGCATGTCGAGTTTCGTATACTTTTGCCGCAATTCCAACATGTCCGAGACCGCCTTTTTCCGTTCGGCCGGCGTCAGAATCTCTTCCAACACATCGCCAATCTGCGGCGTGAAAATGGAGAACCAAATCCGCTTGATCTCCGGCCGGGGAGCCCAAAATGCCAGGAACTCCTCCAAGTAGCCATCTCGTCGCATCATTTGCGCGGTGATGGTGCAATGTACGGTGATGTTTTGGCCCTGGATATTGGAAAGTATCCGGTCGTAGGTCGCGGGCTTCCGCCGGACGTCGTGCTCTTCGCGCAGGCCATCGATCGAAACGACAACATTTAACCCAGGTACGGACGACCACGCTTCCGGCAAAGGCCGGAAAGCGCTGGTCACAAGCTGTATGTGCACGCCCTTGGCCAAAATAAGCGGTACCAGGGTTTCCATTTCCCGGTAGCGGACCAACGGGTCTCCACCGACAATCGACAAATGGAGAGGCTTATGCCGGTCTACAATCTCCAGTACTCCGTCAATTAGCTCCTGTCCTTTTCTGTCGCGAAGTTGGCGGAGAGTAGTTTCGCCGCCTAAGTGATTGTCGTCATAGGCGTAACAACCGGGGCAACGGAGCGGACATTCTCGGGTGACTTCAATGGAAAGGGAAGGGGCCTGGCCCCGGAGTATTTTTCCCCAAGCGCGGACAATCTCGGAAGTTTTCAGGGACTCGATCTCCTTTCGAAATCGGACAAGCCCGACCCTTCCACGGTAGCATCATGCAACAATTTTCACATCTAAATTCAATGTACTGTTAACTGCGCCGGGACGACCGCGCGATTTGTCCCCGGGAGTTTTCATAGATTGCTGAAGCGGTTGCCGCCGCCGGCGTTGCCAATTTGGACAGGTCGCCGTACTGCACCATAGCTGCTGGCGACATGCCCTCCGCCTCACGGCGGAATGTCAAAGCGCCCGCATCAAATCCAACAACGATCAAGTCTCCGGGCCGTACCTGGGCCGTGGCGATCAGGTTGGACATCGGTTGCACCAGCAATCGCTCAATGGCCCGTTTCAAATGCCGAGCGCCGTACTTGGCGTCGATTCCTTCCTGGAGCAGGAAGTCTTTGGCTTCTTGTGAGGCGTGAAATACGAATGATCTTTCTGCTGATGCGGTAAAGATCCGGTGTTGTACCTGTTGCAACTCGATGTCAAGAATCCGCCGCATCTCGGTCTCGCCAAGGGGTTGGAAGACCACCACCTTGTCCAGCCGGTTCATAAACTCGGGCGTGAACTTCTTGCGGGCCGCCTCCGTACCGCTTCGGGCGATCTTGGCTGACATTTTTTGGTCGATTACGTTGACCGCCTGTCCCGCCGGAGCCTGCGTCAGGCCGAACCCGAGTTTCGGATTCAGGACCGCACTCATCTCGGCAGCGCCAAGGTTGGACGTCAGGAAAATCATCGCCCGTGAAAAATCCACCTTGCGGTTGTCGCCCAAGGTGAGCGTTGCTTTGTCCAGAATACCGAGCAGCAGGTTCCACAACGCGTCTGACGCCTTTTCAATCTCGTCAAAGAGAATGAAGCTGATCTTGTTTCGGTCCGTGTGAAACTGATTGATCACTTCCTGGCTAAGCAG
>DASTML010000127.1:0-15624 GCA_035714175.1 Bryobacteraceae bacterium
CATTCCTCTATTCGCTTGCGGCCACCCTCTTCCCGCACGCCTTCCACTCCCGCGGCCTCATGCCCGATATCTACTTTGAGGCGGTAATTTTTATCATCGGCCTCGTCCTCACCGGGCGCATGTTTGAGATCCGCGCCCGCCATGAAACCACCGCTGCCCTCCGGCAACTCGCCGAACTGCAACCCGCCACGGCTCTCGTGTTGCGCAAAAACGAACCCACCGAAGTGCCCATTGCCCAAGTGGCCGCCGGCGATATTGCCATCATTCGCCCCGGCGACCGCATCCCCGTTGACGGCCGCATCGAATCCGGCGAATCCGCCGTTGACGAGTCCATGCTCACCGGCGAACCCATCCCCGTCCTCAAACGAACCGGCGACCTGCTCTCCGCCGGCACAGTCAACGGTATGGGCGCGCTCCGCCTCCGCGTCACCGCCGTAGGCGCCGCCACCGCCCTGGCCCAAATCGGACGAATGATGCGCGACGCGCAGGCCACCCGCGCTCCGCTCCAAAAATTGGCGGACAAAGTCAGCGCCATCTTCGTTCCCACAGTGCTTGGCATCGCCGCTCTCACATTTGTGGGCTGGCTTGCCGCCGGGGGTGACGCGGGCCGCGCACTCTCCGCCGCCGTCGCCGTGCTCATCATCGCCTGCCCCTGCGCCATGGGCCTCGCCATTCCCGCCGCCGTCATGGTCTCAACCGGACGCGCCGCCTCGCTCGGCGTACTCATCAAGGGCGGCGAAGCCCTCGAACGCCTCGCCCATGTCCATACCGTCGTGCTCGATAAGACCGGCACGATCACCGCAGGCAGACCCTCCGTCGTCCGCTTTGTCGGCGACCCGGCCAATCTCCCCGATATCGCCGCCGTCGAAGCAGCCTCCGAACACCCGCTCGCCCAAAGCATCGTTCGCTTTGCCGCGGAAACAGCCCCAGGCGCTGCCCCCGTCGCCGTCACGGACTTTTTGGCGGTCGCCGGCCAGGGAGCCGCGGCCAACGTCAATGGCCGGTTCGTGAAGGTCGGCCGCCCCGCCTGGGCCGGCACGGACGACGCGGCCACCGTCGCCGTCACCATTGATGGCCGCCCCGCCGGAGCGTTCGATATCGACGACCCCATCAAACCCAGCTCCCGGGACGCCGTCGCCACTCTCCAACAAATGGGGCTCCATGTCGCCATGCTCACAGGCGACCGCGAAGAAACCGCCCGCCGTGTCGCCGCCTCGGTCGGAATTACCGATGTGGTTGCCGGCGTGCTGCCATCCGGCAAACTGGACGCCATACGGGCCCGCCAGGCCAACGGCCACGCCGTCGCCATGATCGGAGATGGAATCAACGACGCGCCCGCCCTTGCGCAGGCGGATGCCGGCATCGCGATGGCTTCCGGCGCGGGTATCGCGGTTGAGGCCGGGGAGGTCACGCTGCTTCGCAACGACCTCCGTGCCGCCGTCGCCGCCATCCGCCTCTCCCGCACCACCGTACGCATCATGCGCCAGAACCTCTTCTGGGCCTTCTGCTACAACGCCGCCGGCATTCCCATTGCGGCGCTCGGCCTGCTCAACCCCATCTTCGCCAGCGCCGCCATGGCGTTCAGCTCATTCAGCGTATTGGCCAATAGCCTGCGCCTCCGGAGATTTCAATGAAACGTAAAGAAGCCGCGCTCAAGCGGCTCAAGCGCATCGAAGGCCAGGTCCGGGGTCTCGCGAAAATGGTCGAAGAAGACCGCTACTGCATGGACGTCCTCATGCAGATTGCCGCCGTACAACAGGCCCTCCGTGGCGTAAGCCAGGAGCTAATGCACAAACACCTCGAACACTGCGTCCATGACGCAGTAGCTCGAGGTGATCAGGGCCGGGAACGGGAACTGTACAAGGAGATGCTCGACCTCATCTACAAGTACTCGCGCTAGGCGCGTTTACGCTTCGGTGATGACGACCGTCTGCATCGTGTCGCCCTGCTGAATGGCATCCACCACATCCAGCCCGCTCGTCACTTTGCCAAACACGGTGTGCTTGCCGTTCAACCATGGGCACGGCACGTGGGTGATGAAGAACTGGCTGCCATTGGTGCCCGGACCCGCATTGGCCATCGAGATCACGCCGCGTTCATGCGTGTTCGCATTGCCCTTGAACTCATCTTCAAAACGGTAGCCGGGGCCGCCGCGGCCCGAACCCGTCGGATCGCCGCCCTGGACCATGAAGTCCGGGATCACACGGTGAAATACGATGCCGTCATAGAAGTTGTCTTTCGCCAGGAAGACGAAGTTATTCACGGTCTTCGGCGCCGCCGCGGCGTCCAGTTGCAGCGTGATCACGCCGCGGTTTGTCGTGATCGTGGCCACATAGCTCTTGGCCGGATCGATCACCATTTCCGGATAGGAATTGTATTGCTTCATAGGAGTTCCTCTCTTTTCGCGCGCTCCAGCGCTTTTACGATATCGGACACATTCTGCGCCCGGTGACGGTCAACGACCAGTAGTGCATCGTCCGTCTCAACGACAACGAGATCTTTCACGCCCACCAGGGCAACAAGCTTCTTCGGCACGTCCACGTAGCAGCCTTCGCTCAGTTCCGTGAAGACATCCGGAGACCGAAGCACGTTGGCGTGCAGCCCGCTCGCCTGCAATTCGTAGACAGCGTTCCAACTGCCCACGTCGTTCCAGCCGAAGTCATCGCACGCAATGCCGGAAACCCGGTTCGATTTCTCGATAATGCCGAAATCCACCGAGGTGTTCTCGCACTGCGGGAACAGCTCCGCCAGCTTCCTCTTAAATGTACGGCTGCCGAAGGCAGGCAATGCCGCCAGCGTTTCCGCCGTCTTCGGCATGTGTTGGCGCAGTTCATCCAGGAAGACGCTTGCGCGCCAGAAGAACATACCGGCATTCCAATAATAGGTGCCGGCCGCCACGAACTCTTTCGCGGTCTCCAGGTTCGGCTTCTCCGTAAAACGCTCCACCTTGAGCGTCTCCGTGCCGCCGGCCGTCACGCCAAATGGGAATTCAATGTAGCCATAGCCAGTCTCCGGCCAGCGGGGCAGGATGCCCAGGACGCAGATCTGGCCCTTCTTGGCCGCCGCGTAGGCGGGCCGTACGAGGCGCAGATACCGTTTGGGTTTTTCGATGATGTGATCGGCCGGAAAAACGCCCATAACGGCGTCCGGGTCCTGGCGCTCCAGAATCTGTGCGACCAACCCGATCGCAGGCGCGGTGTTGCGCTGCGCCGGTTCGGCGATGATCTGCTCTTTCGGGACCTCGGGCAACTGCTTGATGATCGTGTCGCGCAGGTAGTCATTCGTGATGATCCACACACGCTCGGGTGGAATCACCGGCCCCAGGCGGTCGACGGTCTGCTGGATTAAAGACCGCTCCCCGTCGAAGGTGAGCACCTGCTTGGCGGAACGTTTGCGGGACCGGGGCCAGAAGCGCGTGCCCCGGCCGCCCGCCAGGATAAGGGCGTAGGAATGTTCGGATGCAGCCATGGTTAAGAACCCAACGGGTACGCTTTGATGAACATGAAGGTGCGGTTCCAGCGTGTCTTGGAGAAGAAGTTCGTCAGGAGGTTCCACACCTGGCCCGGCGAATAGGTGGCCAGATGCTCGGTCGATGCCTCAAATGACCACCAGATGATCAGCGGCTTGCCAATGATGTTTTCGCGCGGTACCAGCCCCCAATAACGGGAATCGTCCGAATTCTCGCGATTGTCGCCCATGCACAGATAGAAGCCGTCCGGTACCGTCAATACCCCGTCTTTCACGTTGTCGCGCAGCATCTCGGCCCCCCGTGGATACACGTAGGAGGGAGACACGGTCGGAAAATTGGCCGCGTAGGGGTCCAAATTCGGCCCATGAAACTGGGCGTACGGCTCCTCGGTGGGCTTGCCATTCAGGATGAGCTTCTTATCGACGAACTGGATCTTGTCGCCCGGAATGCCGATCACACGCTTCACGTATGGCATATTGATGTTCAGCGGGTATCGGAACACCACCACATCCCCGCGCCGTACGTCCTGATACGGGAGCAGGTACTTGGTTACCGGCCCCGGCGGCGAGTAAGGGATCTTATCCACGATCAAATGGTCGCCCGTCATGATGGTCGATTCCATCGATGCCGTGGGAACAACGAATGGCTGCGCAACGGTCGAGGTGAACCAGACCAGCAGAACGATGTTGAAAGCCCAATCGGCAATCCAATGCCGCTCGGGCGGCGGGGAGGCGTCTTTCTTTTTGAAGAACATTCCGTCTTATGAAACCTTTGTGTTAGTCAGCGCCCAGCGGGTAGGACCTGACAAATTGAAGAGTACGATCCCAGCGGGTCTTGGAGAAGAAGTTGGTAGCCAGGTTCCACACCTGGCCGGGGGAGTATGTGGCCAGATGCTCGGTGGACGCATCAAAGGACCACCAGATGACCACCGGCTTTCCGGTGATATTTTCTCGCGGCACGAGCCCCCAGTCGCGCGAGTCTTCGGAGTTTTGCCGGTTGTCGCCCAGGCAGAGATACTGGCCCTCGGGAACGTGCAGTTCCCCGTCTTTCACATAGTCGCGGAACATCTCCGCGCCACGGCGGAACCGGAATCCAGCCGGAAGTACCGAGGGGAAGTCCGCCCAATAGGCCCCGTCATTCGGACCATCGAGATTGATGTAGGGTTCTTGTGTCAACTTGCCATTCAAATAGAGCTGGTTATGATGCAAACGCACACGGTCGCCCGGTACGCCAATCACGCGCTTTACGTACGGCGTATTGATATTGAGCGGGTACCGGAACACCACGATGTCGCCGCGGTGCACGTCCTGGTAAGGCAATAGGTGCTTGCTGATGGGCCCGGCCGGCGAGTAGGCGATCTTGTCCACGATGATGTGATCGCCGGTCATGATGGTCGATTCCATGGAGCCCGTCGGCACAACGAACGGCTGCGCCATCACCGAGGTCGCCCAGACGAGCATCAGGATGTTGAAGGCCCAGTCCGCGATCCAGTGTCGCGGGAGAGGCGCTTTTACCGCTTTTTTATTCAATTTCATGCCATCAGTCCTTTGCAGGATACCCCTGTATGAGTTGAAATGTGCGCTTCCACCGGGTCTTCGTGAAAAAGTGCTTCACGAGATCGGTCAGGTGTTCGACGGACGGCGTCGAGGATTGTAACTGGTGGGTCGGCGCGTCATAGGACCAGTAGATGATGAGCGGTTTCCCGATAATATTCTCCCTGGGCACGAATCCCCAGTAGCGGGAATCGAGGGAGTGATCACGGTTGTCGCCCATTGCGAAGTAGGCGTTCTCCGGCACGACGATCTCGCCGTTCACCATGTGCTTCTGCAGCATGGAGCGGGCGCCCGCGTCGATACTGGTATTGGGCTCCGACGGGAATGTGTCGCGATACGAATCAAAGAAGTCGCTTTTGTGGAACTTGTACGGCTCTTCGATGGGTTTGCCGTTCCGGTAGACCTGTTTGTTTTCAATTCGTATGCGGTCACCGGGAACGCCGATCACCCGTTTGACGAAAGTGAAATTGATGTCGGTGGGCCACCGGAAGACGATAATATCGCCCCGTTTGGCGTCGCTGTAGGGCAGCAGGTATTTGCTGATGGGACCGGGGGGAGAATAGGCCAGCTTATCGACCAACAGATGGTCCCCGACAAGCAAGGTGTCCTCCATGGAACCGGTCGGGATAACGAAGGCCTGCACCAGGGTCGTGGTACCGAACAGGAGAAGCAGGATGGTAACGGTCCACTCCGCAATGGAATTGCGGGGCTGGTCCAGCGTCGGCTCGACGGGTACAACTGCCTCGGCGGCATCACCCTGTGTGATTGGACTGGACACGTAACTCCTTCTGATTTTACCCGAACAGGTCCGCGGCTACTCGAAGAGCCAGTAACGCAGGTATCGGAAGAGCTCAACGAGCGCGATGATGAGGTTAACGGTTCCGAGGCCGCTGACTGCGCCGCGGAACCAGGGGCTGAGCCAGACGCCGTTCCAGCCTTCCCGCCAAGTGGCGAACATGTTGTGATCCCAGCCGTCCATCCAGGGATAGACGATCAGAAAGGCTCCCAGTTCAAAGCAGAGGATGATCCAGGCGAGGCCCGAAAACATGGCAACCCAGGATCGCCTCCGGGGAGGAGGCGGCGGAGCATCGGCCACAGCGGGAGGAGCGGCCGGTGGGGGAGGGGGTGTAGTCAAGCGCCGGTCTCCTCAAAGAGCGTGCGTTGGACACGCTGGCGGACGGGAGCATAGGTCATGCGATGTTCGGGCGTAGGACCGAGGCGGTCCAAAGCGTCCAGGTGAATGGGAGATCCGTATCCTTTGTTGCTGGCAAGTCCGTAGCCGGGGTACAGGAGGTCCAATTCCTGGAGCAGCGCGTCCCGCGAGGTTTTGGCCAGGATGGAGGCGGCCGCAATGGAACGGGACAGCGCATCGCCGCGTATGATGGCCCGCTGGGGAACAGGCAAGTCCACGGTTGTCGCATCGACCAGAAGATAGTCCGCGGGGACGGCGAGTTGTTCGACGGCACGGCGCATGGCAAGGCGGGAGGCCTGCAGGATATTGATTCTGTCGACTTCGGCGGCCGTGGCGGAGGCGACAGCCCAGGCCACAGCACGTTCCCGGATCCGGGGCGCCAACGTCTCCCTGGTGGAGGCGTCCAATGCTTTTGAGTCATCGAGCCCGCGGATAGGGCGCTCCGGGTTGAGGATGACGGCGGCGGCAAAGACAGGGCCCAGGAGGCATCCCCTGCCGGCCTCATCCACGCCGGCAATGGTGAAAAAACCGAGAGTGCGGACAGAACGTTCAAAGTCCATCGTGCACTTGCTGGATTTTTTAAGCCGCACGTTTGCGACCTCCGGGCAGCAATAGGCCGGAGCCGCCATGAGGCGACAACGGCCTCGGCCAGATAGCGGTACTACCGTATACACGCCGGGCTTGCCGCCCTAGGGCGGTAAGCAACCGGCAATGATCGATGTAATGCAAGCCCGGTGCCCTGATGACGGGAGGGTCTTGCCGGACTAGTCGCGCTCTTTCAGACGGGCGGCCTTACCGCGGAGGCCACGGAGGTAGTACAGCTTGGCGCGGCGCACCTGACCGGACCGAACGACGTCGATCTTGTCGATGGAGGGGGAATGCAGCGGGAAGATGCGCTCCACGCCGGTGCCGAAGCTGATCTTGCGAACAGTGATGGTTTCGCTGACTCCGCTATTGTTACGGGCGATAAACGTACCTTCGTAGATCTGGATACGTTCTTTTTCGCCTTCCTTAATTCTCACATGCACCTTGAGCGTGTCGCCGATGCGAAGGGTGGGAAGGTCCTTGCGCATCTGGCTCTGCTGAACTTTGGTGAGGAGTGCGTGTTGCATTTTCGTTTACCTCTTCGGTGTTAGATCTTTTGGGCCAGGTCGGGCCGATTGCGGGCCGTTTTGGCAAGCGCCGTATCACGGCGCCATTTGCGAATTTCTTCGTGATTGCCGCCGAGGAGAACCTCAGGAACTTTATGTCCCCGGAAATCGGCCGGGCGGGTATATTGCGGGCAATCGAGCAGGCCGGAGGAGAAGCTCTCGTTTTCGCTGGAGGCCTCGTTGCCGAGGACGCCTGGGACGAGCCTTGCCACCGCGTCGATGATGAGCGCGGCCGGAAGCTCGCCGCCGCTCACAACAAAATCGCCAATGGATGTTTCTTCATCAACCAGATATTGGGCAACCCGTTCGTCCACTCCTTCATATCTGCCGCAGATGAGCAGGAGTTCGTCGAGCTGGCTCCAGCGCCGGGCGGTATCCTGATTGAACAGACGGCCCTGCGCGGACATCAGCGCGACTTTTTTATTGTCGCTCTTTTGCGGCAGGATTGTCTGAGCAGCAAGGAAGATGGGGTCAGGTTTCATGAGCATGCCTTCGCCGCCCCCGAAGGGCCGGTCGTCGACGCTCCGGTGACGATCAAAAGTCCACTGCCGGAGATCGTGGATGCGAATCTGGATTTTTTGCGTTTGTACAGCCCGGGAGACGACTCCGTACTCAAATGGCCCGTGGAAGAACTCCGGGAAGATGGTGAGTACATGAAAGGTCATAGGAACCGGGAAAGTTAACTAGGATTGCGGAAGAGTTCGACGAGGCCTTCGGGCAACACTACCTCGATACGGCCGGCTTCCGGCTGAATACTGACACAGATATTTTTTGCGAGCGGGATCAGCAGGCCGTCTTCCAGTTCCAGGAGGCCGGTAGCGCCGCCCTGTTCGTGGACGGCGGCAACGCGTCCATGGGCAGTTTGATTTTTGGCATCGACGACCTGGCAACCGACCAGATCTCCGAAGAAGAACTCACCAGGAGGAAGGGTCCGGCGGCGGGAGGCTGGAATGGCGACCCGGAGACCGCGGAGCGCATCCGCTTCGCTGATGGAATTAATCCCTTTGAACTTGAGGATGGTAGCGCCGTTGTGCGCCCAGGCATGCTCAACTTCGAAATCGCCTTGGGAGGCGTCATCGGGAGCGAGCACGGAAACCGTTCCCAGTTCAATGAAACGATCCGGACCTGTTGTCAGGTCGTTGACCGCCACTTCGCCGGCGTTGCCGCGGGAGCGGACAATTTCGGCCAGGATTACCCAATCGGAGTTCGTAGGAGACACGGAAGCGGTTACTCGAGAATTTCGAGGTTATACCGGCGATTGAGCTTTACGCCGCAAGCGCCGAGCAGCGTCCGGATGGACCGGGCGGTACGGCCTTGCTTGCCGATAACCTTTCCTACATCTCCGGCGGCAACCCTGAGTTCGAGCACTGTGACCTGTTCGCCTTCGACGACGTTGACAGACACCTGATCGGGGTTATCCACGAGCGCCTTGGCGATGTCTTCGACCAACTGCTTGACGGCTGCCATGACAGATCCTTTGGTTAGGCGGCGGGCGCCGGGTTGCTCTTGACGAGGCGCTTGACGACGTCGGTCGGCTGGGCGCCGTTCTTGATCCAGAACTGGAGGCGCTCATGGTCGAGGACGACCGTGGCGGGTTCGCTGCAGGGGTTGTAGTGTCCGACGACTTCGACGGCGCGGCTATCCCGGGCGCGATCCTTTTCGATAACGACGACGCGGTAGGTGGGGGCCTTTTTGGAGCCGAACCGCGCGAGGCGAATGGCGAGCATGTTGAGACTTACTCCTTCGAGATGGTTAGAACTTAAAGCCGGGCAGGTTGGGCAGTTTGCCCATGCCGAGTTTGGCGAGTTTCTTGCCCATGAAGCCCTGTCCCTGGAGCGACCCAGAGAAGGTTTTCATCATTTTGCGGGCCTGCGTGTACTGCTTGAGCAGGTTATTGACGTCATTGACGGTGGTCCCGGAGCCTTTGGCGATGCGCCGGCGGCGGGAGCCGTTAATGAGCATGTGGTTGTCGCGCTCGACCGGGGTCATCGAATCGATGATGGCGACTACGCGGGAAATTTCTTTGGGATCGACCTTGGCATTTTTCAGCTCTTTGAGCATGCCAACGCCGGGCATCATACCGAGCAGGTTTTCGAGCGGCCCGAGCTTCGAGAGCTGCTTCAGCTGGTTGCGGAAGTCCTCCAGGGTGAACTCGTTGTCGAGGAGCTTACGCTGCATCTCCTCGGCCTGCTTCTTATCGATCGTCTCTTCCACCTTCTCAATGAGGCTGAGAACGTCGCCCATACCGAGAATACGGCTAGCGGCGCGATCCGGGTGGAAGGCTTCGAAGGCATCCGGTTTTTCACCGATACCGATAAACTTGAGGGGCTGGCCCGTAACCGAGCGAATGGAGAGCGCGGCGCCGCCACGGGCATCGCCGTCCATCTTGGTAAGGATGACGCCGGTGACACCGAGGCGTTTGTGGAACTCGTCGGCCGATTTGACGGCGTCCTGACCGGTCATGGCGTCCGCCACGAACAGAATTTCGACAGGATCGAAGGTGGATTTCAGTTCCGCGAGCTCGGTCATCAACTCTTCATCGATATGCAGACGGCCAGCGGTATCGATTAAGAGGACGTCCTTGCCAGACTGAATGGCTTCGCGGCGGGCAGAACGGGCCAGTTCGAGAGGCTTGGTTTCGTTTTCGGCGCCGGGGTAGATGGGCAGGTTGAGCTGCTTGGCGAGGACGGCCAACTGATCGCGGGCGGCGGGGCGGTAGACGTCGACCGACACCATCATCGGGTTGTGCTGATTTTTGGACAGCCAGCGGGCCAACTTCGCGGTGGAAGTGGTTTTACCGGAACCCTGGAGGCCGACGATCATAATGACCGAAGGCGGCTCATTGGCGAAACGGAGGCGCGAGGCATGCGAACCGAGGAGCTTGATGAGCTCTTCGTGCACGATTTTCACAACCTGCTGCGAGGGGTTCAGCGAAGCCAGCACTTCTTGGCCGAGGGCTTTTTCCTTGACCGACTCGATGAGTTGCTTGACTACCTTAAAATGAACGTCGGCTTCGAGCAGGGCGACGCGGATTTCGCGGAGCGCGGCATCCATGTTCTCCGCGGTGAGTTTGCCCTCCCCGCGCAGGTTTTTGAAGACCCGTTGCAGTTTATCGCTGAGATTATCGAACATGGCTTACCTTCCTTAGTGTACCGCCCCGCAGGGGGCGATTTTGCTAAAATCTGACTAGTCTGACTAGTATGAAACCATTGCATGGGGAGTGGAAACTCCAGGATGCCAAGGCGCGATTTAGCGAGTTGTTCCGCCAGACTCTAGCGGAGGGTCCACAGTTGGTGACCCGGCAAGGAGGCGGCGAAGTGGTGATCATGAGCCGGGCGGAGTACGACCGGCTGACGGGGCGGCACGGGCGGCCGGACCTTTATGAGTATCTGCGAAATTCACCGCTGGTGGGTAGCGGGCTCAAAATGACGAGCGGCGAATGAACGGTTATCTGCTGGCGACGGACGTGATTGCCGAGACGCTGGAGACGCGGCCCCACACGAAGGTAGAGGCCTGGTTCGCATGGGCCTATGACCGGCCGAAATACTTGAGCGTCATCACGGCCGGGGAGTTGGAACGGGCGATTCGGGATGTGACGGATGCTCGCCGGCGGTCCCAGATGGTTGCGTGGCTGAGCTTTTCGTTCCGAGGTCCCGGCTCGGAATTGCTGCTTCCGGTGACACCGGCGGTGGCAGCGCGGTGGGGCCAGATGATGGCGGGGCCGGCGCGGCCGCTGGCACGGGATACGGAACTGCTGGTGGCGGCGACGGCGGCCGAGCATGGATTGGCGCTGGTGACCGGGCGGACGCGCACATTTTCGGGGTTGGGATTGGATCTGATCGACCCTTTTCAGTAGTTTGGGCTTCGTGGGAACGGGTTCCGGTCAGGCCGCCCTGGGCTGCTGGCTGAGGGCGGCGCGACGGAGAAGTTGGGGAAAGACACGCGTTGCCTGCCAGGCGGCGAGGCCGGCGGCAATAGCGAGGTCATCATGCGCCGATTGCCCGCCTTCGGGACGGACGGCGGCAAATTCGGCTTCGAGCACCGCGCCGAGCTTGAGGCGCGAGGCGATGCGCAGCGCGCCGGACTCCAGTAGATAACGGGTATTGGTCAACACGTCGCGGCGAGGAACGGTGACTTTGCCGTTTTTCAGCAGATGCGCGTCCGCGCCCCCGGTTAACAGCGCGGCGACCAGACGGATATTCAACTGTTGCCGCCGAATGAGTTCGACGGCGATTTGGCCGGGGCCAGCGGCATCGATCACAACATATACTTCCGGGGGGCGGGCGCCCCAAGGCGCGGAAGCGAGGATTCGCGTGGCGACATCGCGAAAGCGGTTCATCACCTCTATATACTCCGTTCCAAGCGGAATACGGATGAGCGTAACCAGATCCAGAACCGGCCGAGTAGGTTGCTGGTACAGGGCGTAATCGAAAGGGCCATCGGGTACGACAGAGTAGGCCATGACTGCAATGGCAGAGTAGTCCCGATCCTTGCCAAGATCGAAACCAAGAAAGTAGTGAGTGATTGGCTGCATGGCTAGTCTTCGTCCTCGAAGAGGGGTTTGACATCCGGGGAGAGGGCCCGATGGAAGAGTTCCCGGGAGATGAACTGGCCGGCGGGGGCCAGAAAGGCACAGTTGAATTCCTGGTCATATTCGCTAGCGGTCAATGTCTGGCGCATTTGCTCCAGCGTCTCGGGACGGATGCGCGTACAGTCGTCCGCTTTGCACAAGATACGGCGCCAAGGACCGTTGGATTCGTGCCACTTCTCGTAGAAATAGCCCGATTGTCCGTTGGGCGTGCTGAGGAGAATCATCGTCCCGTTGGAGACGGCCAGCATCGGCTGCAAGGCCGTGATCAGTTCCGTGGAGGCAAATGCCGCTTCGTCCACGATGATGAGACGCGGGGCGGAAAAGCCTCGGATGGTGTCGTCATTATCGGGCAGCGAGAGAATGTGACTGCCGTTGGCCAACCGGAACCCATCGCAGCCCGGCGGCGGTCCGCCGGAAATCTGGCCGAGACGGCGCGAAATGGCGCGAGCCTTGGTCATAATCTGGCCGGATTGGCGACCGGTGGGACCGGCCAGGAGAATGGTCGCGTTGTCATGGTGCAGCGCTTCGTAAACGGCGCGGACGGCGGCGGCGGTGGATTTGCCGGTTTGCCGGGCAGCGAGATGGAGTACGCGCGGAGCGCTGGTGGTCATGAGTTCGGCCTGGTGGGGGTCGGGGTGGAAGTCGAGGTTGGATTGACTCCAGGCGAGAATGTCGAGGGGTTCGGACTTTTGCCGGGACTCGGTTGGGGTGTCCTGGCAGGGAGGGACTTCCAGGGTTTCCGGGGCGGCGGGATACGTGAAGGCGGGAACGGATTCGAGGGTAGGGGCGTTGGGACCCTGCCAAGACATCTGCGCTGGCAAGTGCTGTGTTTGCAACGGCGGCTGGGACCCTGGGCGAGAGGCGAGACGTTTGGCGAGGCGTTCGAGGTCGCGGAGGATGCGGCTGCGGGCAGCGGTGAGGAGGGAGATGCGGCGGTCCAGGGGGAGCTGGTGAGGGGAATCGATTTCGGCGTTGGCCGCGAGGGTGGGGGCCAGGGAGGGAGTTTGGGCGTGGAGACGCTGGGACTCCATGTGGGCGAGGAGGGCTTGGGATTGGGCGAAACGGAGACGCCGGATGCGCCAGTTGAGGTCGATGAGTTCGTGGACCAGTTGGGTTTGGGTGGGAGTGGCGGGTTGCCAGTGGGCGAATTCGGCTTGCGCGAGGGCTGCGTAGACGGCCTGGGATTCGGTGGGCAGCAGGGTGCAATCGAAAGTGATGGCTTGGGCGGCCTTGCGGTTAGCCGCGGCGAGGCGGGCGGCTTCCGCGCAACGGAGTTTGCCCGCTTCGGTTTTTGGACCTCGCGATTGGGCTCCGTTGGTTCGGGCGGATTCGGAACGGTCGCGGGTGGTTGGCATGATTCCAGGGTGCGGGCCGGGGAAGGGGAAATGCGGAGGGAGGGATGTATGTTGTTGATTGGGTGGGAAATAGAGTTGGGGGTGGCTTGTGAATGGGGGTGGGGAGGTGGGTGGAAGGGGGCTTGCGCATGGGGAACACTGACGCTGGTGCGGCTCTCTCAGCGAATAGCGGCGCGAAACGTGTACGATGAACCGGGCGGTCCATTGGGGAATAGCGGCAGGCGCAATGGCGCGATTTTAGGAGGGCGGAAGACAGACTACGTTAGCGACATTTCTTGCTTCCCTTGGCCTGCGAGACCACCTCCGCAACTACGCCGGGCACAAGCTTCGGCGGGGAAACACGATCGCCGTTCGCGGTGACACGGTGCCGCATCCGTTTACAATGCGCGAGCGACCTTGAAAGATAATAGGGACTATCTGACATGGAGTGTAGCTCCTCCAGTCCGAGAAGCACCATGAATTCCTTGCTGCCGACATTGTGGGTGGCCTTGATGGCCGCACTTTTTTTAGCCATCCTGGTAGTAGGCTTTCGAGTAACATTCTATCGTTGGTGGTTGGCGTATCACCTACAAATAGATAGCCGCTATCAGAATGACGACACTTGGCGCGCGGCCGCCGACTCCGCCCTTTGGAACCATAGGGAGGAAATATTCGCCCTAAAGCACGCGCTCGTATCGGAAATTCCTTTTTGGTACACGTATCGCCGCTTCATGATTGCCGGCGGTTTCGCCACCGAAATGGCGCTATTTTTGATCGGCCAACGACTTTTTTCCTAAGTTACACTATCAACGCTGTCGCTCTGCGGACCGGCGATATAGTCGAATCATGGTCCGGTAGACTTTCTCTTTGGCGACGACAGCGGCGGTTGATTTGGATATGCGGCCTACTTCGGACTGTCTTTCTGGTATGGCCCATCGATACGCGGAAAGCCCTTCTGATAGAAACCTATCGCTTCCAACGCCGCTATATTATGCGGTTTTCCGACACAGCTACGTCTAGCGGCTACCACCAATGTCTGGAGCTTCCTGCGTTGCAAGCGTTATCTGGGTCACTGCGGCAGTTGATCGACAGCAGTTGCCCGTACGTCGAACATCAGATGAGCCAGAACTTATGCGATCCATGGGACTGTAGCGCGTGACCTCCGAATTCGTCCCTACAGCCGAGAACGCACACGCGGCACTACCGTACGTCTCTTGTACCGCTCCCGCTGGGCCGGAGACGGTGGGAGGTCGGTTTGACGGACTGGAAGTTGTATTCTCGACTTTGCTCCGGACCGGGACTGAATCTTCTGCGGATGGTTCGACTGCCGACGGCGGCAGAACTTAGATACCACATCGTAGGCCGAGTCCATGATGTCGTACAAACAGGTCGCTGGTTACGACATGACTCATTTCTCTTCAGGTCACCTGCCTCCTACCACTTAACGACCTTACGTTTTTGTCTAGTTTTCAGGGTCCATTAAAACGTTTGGGGGAACCACTTGACAGCTATCGTCACGTTGCTCTTCGAAGACGTATAAGGCTGGAAATTCTAGAGTGCGAAAGGCTGAGCAGGTTTTGATCCATAAGAACAATTGGGTATTTGGGGAACTCTCCAGACCCATTCTGGACCGCACCGCCGCCACCAGCAACCTTCCAGAGGCCACCTCCAGGTTAGGTTGTCTACATTTCAGGAAAGCCTCAACATGTCTGACACTCGACATTTCAACGTATTGACCACCACGTATTAGCAACAAGCGACAACCTTGGTCCTCGCTCTGATACCAGGTTGGATCACCATCGATAATGCGAATCCGGACATCCTTGCCAACTCGAAACACAACTCTAGCGCCGAGATTTGATTTCACTATCAGTGCCGCAACCCCACTAAAAGTGGACAACTGCTCTCGCCGGCTCGCGTATCGTGACTCATTGATATCGATCTCAGGAAACTCCCATGCATAAGACTGCAATCGTCGACACTCCTGTATTTCGCTTATCACAACCACCTGCCATGCCCTTTGAGATTTCGTTACAGGCATCTTTTGGGCCACATAGTCATTCACAGTCGCTTCGAATCGATCCGGGCCGCCTTTGTAGACCACGCATTTCCGTACAAACCCATCCACCTGCGCGGAATCTACAACTTCGACAGGTATCGCTATAGCAGCGTGGGAAGCAATTGAGATAAAGGCGAACCACAACACTTGTTGAATATTCATTTACATCCGTTTCTTAGCCACTTATCAATGGAATCAGAAGCCTGTCCAATAACATTAATACCGAGCCGCCGCGCCAACAAGTCATGGCCGGCGATATTGAAGTACACATGCAG
>DASTML010000128.1:0-3377 GCA_035714175.1 Bryobacteraceae bacterium
AACGGAGACTTGAACATCTTGTCCCAGTTCATGAGGTTTGTCAGCAGCGGGAGGGTTTGCGTATTCAGCGTGTACAGACCGGGGCCGAAAACGTCAGCCATCCGGCCTTCATTGACGAAGGCACCCATTTGGGATTCGCGCACCGTCAACTTCGCGCCATTCTGAATTTCCATGTCCTGCATGGGGTAGCGCCATGCCAGGATGCCGTTTTCCGGCTCCACCCAGTCGATGACGTCAATAAATTGTTTCTTGACGAAATCACCGACAGTCGAACTCTTTAAGAAGTCACCGATTCCCATGGATCCTATCCAATCCTTTCCCAATTGCCGATGCTGCTCACATGCAGTATAACGTCCGGTTCAGGCCGAAAGTTCAATAAATCGGCATCAACCGGCGGTGGCTTCAGCGTCGGCGGCCGCCGGGCCTTCGGCTTCCGCTTTCGCAAGAATGGCGCGAGCCTGCGCAGCAAGCGTTCCGGCGACCTTGATCTCGAACGGCAAGCTGGGCAATCCGTAGGCTCCCTCCACCACAACGGAAATTCCACTCTGCTCGAGGAGCCCTTGGACAGCGTTGGCTTGCATTTCTGCGTCGGCGCCCTGAAAAACCGCAATCGTTTCCAGGTCCAGAGCGGGCGAGGGATCGGGCTCTTCTTCGCTGACTTCGAGAACCTGCTGCGCGGCATCGGCCTGCGCGGCGGGGACGGCCACTACCAGTTCGGCTTCAATGCCGGCAGCGGCAAGTTGTTCACAGACTTCACTGGGATCAGTATCTTCAACGCGGATGATTACCCAATTGTCATTGCTCATGCCTCACCTTACCATGCGTTATCCGGCGGCGTCCGGCGGGATGTAGGAGGCACGGGCTTCCCTGCTCTGCAGAATGTCGAATGTGTAGTAGGCGTCAAAGAGCCGCCCCCGGTGCGCGAAAGCGGCGACCGCAGCGCGGGCAGAGTCCCAGGCGCTTGCGCCCCTTCCCAGGCCAGCGGCCAGTTCCGTGATTCGTTCCACCCAGAATTGCGTGACAGTTTCGTGATAGCCGTAGTCCGGCGTGCTGACAATACCCTGTTTCGCGTTGTAAGCCAGGATGCGGTCCCGGACTGCGGAGGGATCCGGCCGGACATGGAGCGTGGCGGCGGCGATGGCCAAATGGGCGGCATGATTCCATTCGGCTCGCGGCAGTTCGCCCGAGGAAAAAGAGGCAAGGAATTGATCGAAATCCTTGGCGGTGAGGAGATAGGGCGGTAAGGCAAACATCGGCAGGGGCGTCCTTTATGATAGTGGGTCCGGTTTATGGCAATGACAGGTGGCGCATCGGCAACCGGTTCTGTATACTAAAGTTTTGCCGCCTTACGGGCGCGTAGCTCAGCTGGTTAGAGCGCCTGCTTCACACGCAGGAGGTCCGGGGTTCGAGTCCCTGCGCGCCCACCATTTAAAATCAATAACTTACGATGCTCCACAAAGGCCATTTGTGGAGCATCTGCTTTTTCAGCAGGGATTCCGGCGTCGGAGAGAATGGAGTCGATTCTCAACCCCTGCATTTTTCAATCACTTCGGAAGCACTCCGAACCGACGTTCAAGCCAGCAATTCTCACAACGTATCAAAACCGTATCAATCCAGGGTTGTAGTGTTTGTTCGATGTTGTGCACAGGCTTACGGATTGATCATGGGGCAGTTGAATCTACGCCGCCCCCGACGCCAAAGCCCTTGATTACTGTCAAATTCTCCCTGCTGATACGCTACTTGTTTAGTGTTCGGTCCATGTGCGAGAAGCGTTCCATGGCGGAACTAAATTGGCAACCGCATTGGATCCGAATCGTCTGATTGTGGGCCGCGCACTCGATGGACGAACTAGTCTCGCTAGCCAAGGAACACGACCGCCGACGCGCGGCTGTTCCTGGAAGCACGCAAACTAATGGACATCTCCGCGGAGGAAGTCCTCCGTGGTTCGGTCGAAAAAGAACTCCAGATACGATGCGCCCGGGAGCCAGCTTGGCGCGGCCCACCACGACATGGCCGAAGTGAGCCCAGTCCGGTTGTCCTTGGTCCCCTGGAAAGGTCTGCAATTGTAGGAACGCTTCGCGCGGGTGACCGCAAGCGAGCCACCGCACGACGTAGCTACCCGATGCCGCCTATGACGCCCCGGTCACGAACGATGGCGCAGACACGGGTGGCTCGCAGATACGGGTGCGCCTCGATCATCTGCCGAATGAAGCTGAGGTATGGATCGATGATCGGGCCGCCCAGCGCCTGAGAGCTTTTGAAGCGCTCCGCTTCGACTGTGTTTCGTACCGCGTCGGGATGCACATTGAGATCCCGCGCGATGGGGCCGATCTTCCAATGTCCGGCGTAGAAGAAGCGGCGGATCTAAGTTCGGGTTACCGGAGGGATCATCGATGTTGTTCACCTTCGTCTCGGTATTCGTGGAAACGGGTCGATGAGACGTCCTGACCGTACGGAATCCCAGCATCGCAGCAGCACCGGTGGGGGAGCGGGCCAGACTTTGGCGTCTCCTCACGACAATGGTGCCGAGGATGTGACCGAGATCATCACGTCAGCGCGAGCGGTAGTGCCGCTGTCGGTCTCGATGATCGAGACGTCCTTCCGGAGTCAGATCACCGGACGGACCGCGCGCCGCCGGCGCGTATGATGTTGTCTGATTTCAAGCGCCGTCAATCTAAGTCCGATCGCCGCCCGGCCGGGAATCCGGGTCATTGTTGTTACATCGAGAGAATCACTCACGGACCTCGAAGCAAGCAATGGAAAGTCCCGACCTCAATCACTGGGACGGAATGCACCACGGTGCGAAACACGGAGGCGTGCGGCGAGCAGGATCACCAGCAGTACACCAAGCCGGATCGGGC
This sequence comes from Bryobacteraceae bacterium, assembly GCA_035714175.1. GTDB lineage: Bacteria > Acidobacteriota > Terriglobia > Bryobacterales > Bryobacteraceae. Next base: position 2,862 of record DASTML010000128.1, read on the forward strand.
GGACACATCACTTTTCACGAGCCAATAGTAGTGCACCACGCCAGCGACCCCGGCGAGATAGGCGAGTCAATGGAGACGGCGCCAGTTTTGGCCGCCAAGGCGGATGATCCAGCCCCGGGTGGAGGTGATGACCAGGGGGGAGCAGGGCAGCGAAGCCGTCCATTCCTACGAAGAGAAACCGTTTTTCGGTGAGGTCCTCTGTGATGGCAATCCAATCGAAGAACTTATCGAGCCACACCCAGGCCAGCAGATGCAGGCAGGCGTAGAAGAAGCTGAACAGGCCGGGCGCGCGGCGCGCCTGGATGAGTTGGGCGATGCCGGTGAAGCGGCGCAACGGAGTGATGGCGAGACTGGTCAACAGAAAATAGATCGTCCAGCTACCGCTCGCGTGGGTGATTTCCTCCACCGGGTTGAGGCCCAGCGCCTGGGTTTGAAGTATGCGGCGAACGGCAGCAGGCCGAGGAGGAAGAGGAGCGCCCGGTAGAGGCTAGAAGTTCTTCGCACGATCGAGCCCGC
>DASTML010000129.1:0-4531 GCA_035714175.1 Bryobacteraceae bacterium
TTAGGTCGAGCGCACACACGAAACACGCCAACACGGTTTATCTAAATAAGGCCCAACTTTTCCCCTACCGGAGGGTGCCCGGTGTTCAGGCGACTGAGGCAATGTCGGAGAAGACGACATAAAAGAACCCGTTGTCGGACGGGCAACGGTAGGCTCCCTTCGCCCCGAGAATGCGTGCGGTTACCGCTGTCAGTTCCCAACCAAGATGTTCATAGTCTGGCAACGAATCGGTCATGAGAGTCGATATGCCTTCCTCATTGCCAAATGTCTGAACATCTGCCAAGGGACAAGATGCTCGATGTGGGATGCTTTCGTTGGCCCACGCCCACAGCCAAGTGTTTGATTTTGGCGACGTGGTTCCGACTGCAACGTCGCGTACCAACTACTTGGAAGGAACACTGTACGTTGCAGGCAAGCACTTCTCCTCATGAGTGATCTGAATCGGCAGGTAATTTTTCTTGTCCCGTTTTTCTAAATCCCTACGCTTCCACGAGTGACAGTCCAGTCCTAGGAGGGACAAACGTGTACTTCGGAAAATTACAAGTATCCAGCGGAGTTTCAAGCCTCGACCCGAGCGGAGATCGGTTGGCCCGGTGCGCATTCGCGGGCGATCCGCTGGCGGAGGCGACCAGATTTCTCCGCGAGGACTGCAGACTCGAGCCAGGCGACATGATCGAAGTGGATGGATCGATTGGTTCCGTCGGCGGGCAGCCGGTAATTTGCGTTACCGATGCAAAAAAGTCCAGCGGGCGAAGCATCAATCGTGCCTTTGCCGCCATCCGGGATTCAGCGCCGGCAACGGCACGAAAGAGAGCCCGGTAATGCGTATTGCCAGGCGATTCGTTGTCTCCCTGCTTTGGTCGTCTTTTCTGCTGTCCGGGCAGTATCCTGTTCCACAGCAGCTACCCCAGCCGCAACAAGCGCCGCCACCGAACACGCCTCCTGCAGGGCTATCTCCGGCTTACTTGCAGCAGGAAGCGAAACTCTCCTATGGCGTCGTGATCAGTAAGCCAAAGGTTTACGACGACGCGCTGTTGCGGGATATGCTGGCTACCGCTAGCGCCAGGCTGGCAGCGATTTCGGCTGCGCTTGACGCGGCGAAGATCAACGCGGCGTTTGGCGCGATTTCCGGAGCGACTCTGTCTTCGAGCGGGTTCGGAGTGTCTATTCAAGGCCCCGGCGCGCCCAGCGTCGCAACCACCGCCAAGGGTCCGACACAGAGTGCGGAGAATTCCACGACGGTTGCCGACACATTGGCCTCGCAATATCCAGGCAGAAACACGACGACCGTCGATCGCATGACCAGGGGAGACGCGACTACCGATGTCGTTACCCAGCGCGCGGCTATCAACCCGCCCGCGATAACCGCCCCCGCAAGCTCGCTTTCTCTACCTTCTTCCATGGGGCCATCCTCATCGGACATACTCAACGAGCAGGTGCAACTCATGGCCGAGATCGCGAATCTGCGTCTTTTGCTCGATGGCGCGTTGTCCGATCAGATCATGCGAATCAGCGCCAATCAGCAACTCATTCGGAAACGGATCACGATCGGAATCCCTGTCACCTTGTCCCCCGCGCCCCTTTCCAAGGACCGCGTGACGATTGTCGAAGTACTTGCCTGGTCGCCTGCCGCCCAACGGATTACACCCTACGATCCGGAACCGCGCGGCTTGGTGCCGGCTATCACTGCCTTGTTGCCGAAGGACAAAACGTACAACGTGGCGTCCATTACCGATCGCAATTTGAGCCTCTCCGGAGGTGCGGTGCTGGGAGTTGTAGGCGCCGGCGCGGCGTATACGAGAAGCAGAAAGACCTGGTTTGTGGTCGCCGCGCAGGATACGGTTGCGTTGAATCTGGGCCAGACAGCGGACAATGAGCCGCCAACAATCCGCTTTGCCTGGCAGCTTCGGCCCGTGCTTCGGCAGAAATTTCTGCGAGCCGGCACTCGCGAACTGATGGTACAGCTTGCCCCGCCTACATTCGCTGATGTGAGATTTCCCGTTAGTCTGCGTGTCCGGACGTATCTCCGAAAGTACAATCAGACGTCCGGCCTCGTCGGGGACGTGATCGAGCAGTCTGTAACGGACTGGAGCCAATACGACGTCCCGGCCCAGGACCTCCAACAGTTTCCAAACGACGTATCGCTGGAAGACCTCGGCGACGGCAATGTTCTAGTAAACATCCAGCAGCGATTCCTGAACGGCACTTATATCCGTGTTGGAAATCGAAAAATCGTCGAGGGCAATGGGATGACCCTGGAGGCGGAGCGTCTTCGATTCGTGGCCAGCAGGCTGGAGTTGGCGAACCGTAACGTAAGGGTAGTCTCGCGCGACGGCTCGGAAACTCGGACCGCGATCAACACGAAATGTTCATTTCCGAAAAACATTAAGGCCACCACCGAGGCAAATGGTGACACGAGCATCCGGGTAAGAGTGAATTTTGGGCTCGCGTCGGCCTCGGTCGAAAAGGACGTGTTGCAAGATCCGGAGGCGTTGGTACACGTCATAGTGGCTGGTGAAAATGCATATCGGGCGGAGTGGGATCCAGCTTCCAGATCTTCGTGGGCTGACATACCGATCGACATTCTGAAAGCCCAGCCAGCGGTAAGACTTCAGGCTCTGCTTCGCGCGAACTGCAGAGCAGATCTGACTTTGAAGGTTCCGGAAAAGCAAAAGCTGTCGCTCACGGTCATCTCCCGCGGCACGAATTCCGCTACTTTCGTTCTCACCGGTGACGCTTCGGACACCGCAACTCTGGCGCCTTTGCCCGGACTCGCCGGTGTACAACTCACGCGCGAAGGCAATCAGACTGTCCTGAGTGTTTTGACACCTACTGCAGTCGCCTCATTGCAGTCCGTGATTGTATTGATCGACGGTAAATCGAAATTGGTTGCTGTGCCACAGCCGTCTAAACCTGATCCGCCGGCCTGCTGTTTTCTGAAGCCAGCGGCCTAGTTCGCCTGCAGCGCATGTCCCGCCGCTACACGAAACTGCTCGATCTCCTCAGGTAGGTAGTGGCGGGTCTTGCCATGTTCAAATCCTACGTCAAGGCGGTATAAAGGGCGGAGCAATAATAGACCACGAATCGCCGTTTGAGCGGCGGTAGGTGGCGGTCGAAAAGTAGACCACCACGGTTGGAAATCCGCAGAAGCGCAGACCGGCCGGTTGCTGTAGTCGCCAAAAGTAGCGGGCAGAGGCGCCATTGATCCACGATTGGCTCCATCAGCTATCTAGTAACCTGACATTGTGACAACAGGCGAAGTTTTGCTTCAATACCAGCAGCGTTTCCATGAACTGCAGGCAGGATTAGCCAACATCCAAAGTAAGCAGTGGGTAGTACTTTCGATTGCGGTGCTCGCCGTCGTCATGACGGTCGGATTCGGGCTTTTGGCCCACTATCGAAAGACGATCCCAATCTGGTACCCACCGCTCGCTATCCCCATAGCCGTGATCTCGATTCGCAATTATGGCCGTTTGCGCTTGCAAGCGGACCGCCTGAAGCGCCTTAGCGACTTTTATGCAAGGGGTAAAGCGCGGCTTGCGGGACAGTGGGCCGGCAAGGGACACTCGGGCTCTGAGTTTCAACCGGCTGATCATCCCTATGCGACCGACCTTGGCGTGTTTGGTGAGGGGTCACTGTTCGAGAGGATCTGCACTGCCAGAACTCATTTAGGGCGGGAACGTCTAGCGGGGTATCTCGCAGAGCCGGTCGGGCGCGAAGAGGCGCAAGGTCGCCAAGGAGCGGTCCGAGAGTTAGCGTGCAAAATCGACCTTCGTGAGAAGGTCGCGTTGTTGGGTAAGTACGATTTTGAGGAGTCGAGATGGCAGACCTTCGCACAGTGGCTCGACACGCCTTCCACCCAGCAGCGCTCGAAACTGCTGCGGCTATTCTTCTGCGCGAGCAGTTTGTTGTTGCTGGCAATGTCAATCGCCGTGCTTATTGCACCTTCGGCTTTGGGGCTAATCTTTTGGCGTCCAATTTGCACCCTTGCAGCCGTTCAAGCGCTGGTAGCGGGATTCCTACTTCGGTGGGTTCGTGTCACGCTTGCCGCTGCCGCACCGGTGGCCAATGAGATCAAGGTTATGCGTGAAGGCATGACCATGCTTTCCGGGCTGAAATTCTCCGCGCCTAAACTCGTCCACTTAGCGCGAAGTGCGGAGGGCGCTGATCTCACCATTGAGGAACTAGATCCGTGGTTCCTGGTCCTTGCCGAACGCAGCAAAGATTGGATGTACCAACTGTCGATTTGGTTCGCCTTGGGTACTCAGACAGCCCTGGCACTTGATGCCTGGCGCGGGAGGCATAGAACAGCGCTGCTCCGGTGGCTTGACACTTGGGCCGAGTTTGAGGCACTGAGCGCACTTGCCTGCTACGCCTACGAGAATCCTGAAGACTGTTGGCCCGAAATTACCGAGGCTTGTGCTTTCCTCGAAGCAGATGCGTTGGGCCATCCGCTCTTGGCGCGGGATACCTGCGTACCCAATGATGTCGTGCTCGGTTACGGCCGGAAGTTCTGGGTAATCAGCGGATC
>DASTML010000130.1:0-42712 GCA_035714175.1 Bryobacteraceae bacterium
CGTGCCGATGAGCAACTAACGCCAAATTGTTGACGTTTTGCGCCACGGTTCGCTAATCTAGGGAGAACTCGGTAGAGGAGCGAAGGTCACAAGTACAGCCGCTGCGGTTTCCGTCGCAAGGAAAGCGGTTCGAAAAGGGCAACTTCGCCGAAATCCTCCTCGCAGGGCGGCCTGTGGAAGGGTTGGGGGGTCTGGTTAATACCGGCTCACTGTCATTCGGACTCTTGGCGAAATGTCAAGGCTTGGCCGGATGGGGCGCTACGGAGATGTCGCGGGCGCTACCCGTATACTCTCCCGGCGTTTGGCTATCAGAGGATGGAGAGTATGGACGTTTTCGCGCTCACTAGAACCCTCATCGATATCGAATCGATCACTGGCAATGAAAAGGCCGTGGGCGATTGGGTGTTTGACTTTCTGCAGCCGATGGCGGCCGAATATGGCGGCACGGTGGAAAAGATCGAAGTCGAGCCTGGCCGCAACAACGTGCTCGCGACTTGGGGCGATCCCGTGGTCACGCTCTCGACCCACCTCGATACCGTTCCTCCCTTTTTCCCCTCGCGGGAAGATGAGGAATCCGTCTGGGGGCGCGGCGCCTGCGACGTTAAGGGCATCATCGCCTGCATGATTCTCGCCGCGAAGGAACTGTTGGCCGAAGGTCGTCGCGGCGTCGCTCTCCTGTTCGTGGTCGGTGAAGAGCGCAACTCCGCGGGCGCTTATTTCATGGCCAAACAGCCGCGCGGATCCAAGTACCTGATCAACGGCGAGCCCACCTCCTGCCAACTGGCGCTCGGTTCCAAGGGGGCGCTGCGCTACGAACTGGTCGCCAGCGGCCGCATGGCCCACTCGGCCTATCCGGAACTGGGCGAGTCGGCCATTGAAAAACTCCTCGACGCACTGGAGCGCCTCCGCAAGGTGGAGTGGCCGGTTCACCCCATTCTCGGGCCGTCCACGCTCAACATTGGCACCATCACGGGCGGCCGTGCGCCGAACGTTGTGCCGGACTCTGCCAAGGCGGAGCTTTTGATTCGCCTGGTGGACGATCCGGAGCCGGTCCGCCGCGCCGTGGAAGCCGCCTGCGCGGGCCTGGTCGAGCCGAAAGAGCAACTTTGCATTCCGTCGATCCTGATGGAGTCGCGGCCCGGGTTTGAAACCGCCGTGATGAAGTACACCACCGATATTCCGGCCTTTGATGGCGCATGGGGCAAGCCGCTCCTGTTGGGTCCGGGCACGATTCATGTTGCCCACACCAGCCAGGAACGCGTGCCGAAAGCGGAACTGTTGAAGGCCACCGGGCTGTATGCGCAGCTCGTCCGGCAACTACTTGAAGAAGGAAAGAACGAGGCATGAAAATCCCAGTAGGCGTGCTCGGCGCAACCGGTATGGTTGGCCAGCACTTCGTGAAGTTTTTGCAGAATCACCCCCAGTTTGAGCTGACTTGGGTGGGCGCGAGCGATCGCAGCGCGGGTAAGAAGTACCGCGATGCCACCTCCTGGCGTCTGGATGGCGCCATGCCGTCCACTACCGCCGATCTCACGGTGGAGGAATGCAAACCGGGCAATGCCCCAAAACTGGTGTTTTCGGCGACCGATGCCTCTGTGGCGACGGAAATTGAACAGGCGTTCGCCGGCGCTGGCCATGTTGTGGTTTCCAACTCCAAGAACCACCGCATGGACGCCGACGTGCCCCTCCTGGTGCCCGAAGTCAACGCTGCCCACCTGAGTATTGCGGCCCAGCAGAAGCAGACCCGCAAATGGGACGGCCTGATCGTCACCAACCCGAACTGCTCCACCATCGTGCTCACCATGGCGCTCGGCCCGTTGGTCCCGTTTGGCATCAAGCGTATTATCGTCACTACCCTGCAGGCCATCTCCGGAGCGGGCTACCCCGGCGTCCCGTCCATGGACATCACGGCCAACGTGGTCCCCTACATTGGCGGCGAAGAAGAGAAGATGCAGATCGAAACGCAGAAGATCCTCGGCTCAGTTTCCGGCAACGCCATCGTGCCGCTCGAAGCCAAGGTGAGTGCGCACTGCAACCGCGTGCCTGTTGTTGACGGCCACACCGTTACCGTATCGGTCGAGTTTGCCGACAAGCCGTCGCTGGCCGATATTCGCAATGCCTTTGATACATTCAAGGGCAAACCGCAACTATTGAATCTCCCCAGCGCCCCGGCCCGCCCTGTGATCTACATGGAGCAGCAGGACCGTCCGCAGCCGCGCCGCGACGTGGAGCGGGAACGTGGCATGTCGGTCTTCGTCGGTCGTTTGCGGGAGTGCCCGGTGTTTGATTACAAGTTCATCGCCCTGGGTCACAATACCGTCCGCGGCGCCGCCGGCGCAGCCGTGTTGAATGCGGAGTTGATGCAAGCGGAAGGACTTCTGTAAATGATCGTGATGAAGTTTGGCGGCACGTCGGTCGAGTCGGCGGCCGCCATCGAGCGAGTGGCGGGTATTGTCAAAGCGCGTCTCGACCGCCAGCCCGTGGTCGTCGTATCGGCCATGGGCAAGACGACCAACCGCCTGCTGGCGATTGCGGAGAAAGCCTACCAGGGCGAACGCGATGAAGCCGCGCGCCTCCTCGAAGAGCTGGCCTCCTACACCCTCCAGGAAGCGCGGCCCGTCTGTGCGGACCCCGACTGGGCGGAACTCGCCGGCTTCATCGAAACACATTTTCAGGAACTGTCCGCGTTTCTCGACGAACTCTCCGGCATCGGAGAGTTCCCCCCGCAGTACGTAGACCTCGTTTCCAGCTATGGGGAACGGCTCTCCTCCCGGATCGTCGCTGCCGCCTTCCGTTTCTTCGGTATGGATGGCGTTCATGTGGACTCGCGGGAAGTAATCGTGACCGATCGCCGGCACACCCAGGCTGCGCCTCTTTACTCCCGTTCCTACGCGAAGTTGGAGGAGCGCGTGCGCCCGCTGGCTCAGGCCGGCAGCGTCGTTGTCATGGGCGGTTTTATTGGCTCCACGCAGGACGGCTTCACCACCACGCTTGGCCGCGGCGGCTCCGATTTCAGCGCCTCCATCGTCGGCGCCGGCATCGGGGCCAGCGAGATTCAAATCTGGACCGACGTCGATGGCATGTTGACGTGCGACCCCCGTATTCTTCCCGGCGGCCATCGCGTCAAGATGATCTCCTTCGCCGAAGCAGCCGAACTGGCCTATTTTGGGGCGAAAGTACTCCATCCGGCGACGGTCGTGCCGGCGATTGAGAAGAACATCCCGGTGTTGATTCTCAACTCGCGCAACCCCGATTCTGAAGGCACGCGCATCGTCGCGGAAAGCGTTCCCTGCGCCAACGCCGTCAAGTCGATTGCGTGCAAGCGCAACATCACGGTCGTCAATATCCAGAGCATGCGCATGTTGATGGCTCACGGATTCCTGAAACGGATTTTCGACGTCTTTGATCGATTTGAAACGCCCGTTGACATGGTTTCCACCTCCGAGGTCAGCGTCTCGCTCACAATCGATACAACGGCGCATCTCGGTGAGATTCTGGCCGAACTACGCAAAATTGCCGAAGTCTCGGTGGACGATACGCAGTCGCTCATTTGCCTTGTGGGCGACAACATCCGGGAGACTCCTGGTTTGGCCGCCCGCGTGTTTGGGGCATTGCGAGACGTGAACATCCGCATGATCACGCAGGGGGCCTCGCTATTGAACCTCAGCGTCGTTGTGGCCGACTCTGACCTCCGGCGTTCCGTGGAATCGCTGCATACGGAGTTCTTCTCCACCTTGGATGAAAAGGTATTTGAAGCATGAAACTCGCACTGATCGGTTACGGAAAAATGGGCCGCATGCTGGAGCAACTGGCTCCCGAATACGGCTTTGAAGTCGCTCTCGTGCTGGACGTGCACAACAACGCCAACGGCGAGGGCATCACGCGCGAAAACTTCGCGGGCATCGATGCGTCGATCGAATTTTCCACTCCGGAATCGGCCGTCTCCAATGCGGAGCGCCTGGCCGCCATAGGCGTGCCTGTTGTCATCGGCACAACGGGCTGGCTGGGGGAGGTGGATCGCGTCAAGGCCGCTGTAGCGGCTGGGCAATCGGCCGCGGTGTGGAGCCCAAACTATTCGGTGGGCGTCAACGTGTTCTTTCGGCTCGTTGCGGAAGCGGCCAAGCTCCTTGCCAAGCAGCCCGAATATGGCGCCTATGCCTGGGAGATTCACCACGACACGAAGAAGGACGCGCCCAGCGGCACCATGTTAAAGCTGGTGGACGAAATGAAGCAGGCAGGCTATCCGCGGGCGATTGATGTCTCGTCCAATCGCGCGGGACGTGTGCCGGGCACGCACGAGATCGGGTTTGATAGCGCCGCGGACACTATTACCTTGCGCCACACGGCGCGTAGCCGCGAAGGCTTTGCCCGCGGCGCGCTGCAAGCGGCAAAATGGGTGGTCGGCAAACAGGGTTTTTACGAGTTCAGCGAAACGCTGTTCTAGCTTAGGAAGTGGAAGGTAAGGAGGTGGCACATGTTTACTGGATGCGGAACCGCGCTGGTAACGCCGTTCAATGAAGACAGCAGCCTGGATGAAAGCGGGCTGCGCGCATTGGTACAGCGGCAGATAGCCGATGGAATTCACTTTTTGGTGCCCTGCGGCACCACGGGCGAAAGCCCGACGTTGACGCACAAAGAACATCTGCGCGTCGTGGAAATTACGCTCGAAGAAGCGAAGGGCAAAGTACCGGTCATGGCGGGATGCGGCGGCTACAGCACCGCCGAAGTGATCACCCTGGCGCAGGAATTGGAAGCTATGGGCGCTGACGGCCTGCTCTCCGTTACGCCGTACTACAACAAACCCACGCAGGAGGGCCTCTATCAGCACTATCGCGCGATCGCCGGCGGCACTCGTTTGCCCATCGTCGTCTATAGCGTGCAGGGCCGCACCGGCATCAACGTGGAGCCGCTGACGCTCAAGCGCCTCGCCGCGATCGACAATATTGTCGGCGTCAAGGAAGCCAGCGGCAACATTTCGCAGATGGCTCTTGTCCTCCACCACGTACCTGAAGACTTTGCCGTCCTCAGCGGCGACGACTCCATCACGATTCCGCTCATTTCGCTTGGCGGCAAAGGCATCATCTCCGTGGCGTCGAACGAAATCCCCGGTCCCATGTCGCAATTGGCGCAAAAGGCCCTGGATGGCGACTACGCCGGAGCCCGCGCCATCCAACGGCAGTTCCTGCCGCTGATGGAAGTCAATTTTGTGGAATCCAATCCCGGCCCCGTGAAGTACGCCATGTCCCGCATGGGCCTGCTGGAACCGGTGTGGCGTCTGCCGCTGGTGCCCCCTTCGGAGGCGAGCCAGAAAAAGATCGACGCTGTTCTAGAACAATGCGGCCTGCTGGCCACGGAGGGCGCAGTTGCCGCTCATTGATCAATTGCAGACGGCGATCGAAGACGCCTTTGATAACAAGCCCGCCGCCTACGGCGAAGAGCACCAACGGCTCTTCGTCGATTTCAAGGCCGCGTTGAATGCCGGCGAAATCCGTTCCGCTTCACCCGATGCCACTACGAAAACGGGTTGGCGCGTGAACAGCTGGGTGAAGAAGGGAATTTTGCTCGGGTTCCGCCTAGGCGCAATTGTCGACATGTCCGTTGACGCCGTCCGCCAGCCGTTCTTCGACAAGGCCACCTACCCGGTGAAGCAGTTTAGTGTCGATAGTGGTGTCCGCATCGTCCCCGGCGGTTCCTCCATCCGGGACGGCTCCTATATCGGCCGGTCGGTCACCTGTATGCCGCCCATGTACATCAACGTCGGCGCCTATGTGGATGAAGGCACGATGGTGGATTCTCACGCCCTGGTCGGAAGCTGCGCGCAGATCGGCGCCCGCTGCCATTTGTCGGCCGCCGTGCAGATCGGTGGTGTGTTGGAGCCTGTCGGCGCCATGCCCGTCATCATTGAAGACGACGTGCTGGTCGGCGGAAACTGTGGCGTCTATGAAGGAACCATTGTGAAACGCCGCGCCGTACTCGGAACAGGTACCATCTTGAACCGTTCCACGCCCGTGTATGATTTGGTCAACGGCACAGTGCTGCGAGCCACGGACGATGAGCCTCTGGTCATTCCGGAAGGCGCGGTGGTTGTGGCGGGTTCCCGGGCGGTTACCAGCGGCCCCGGAAAAGAGTGGGGTATTTCCTTGTATACGCCGGTGATCGTAAAGTATCGCGACGCGAAGACGGACGCCCGGATTCAACTCGAAGACCTGCTGCGATAGGAGTTACACAAAATGCGATGGGCGGTGCTCGCGGCTCTGCTGTCCGGTTCTCTTTCCGCGCAGCCGTGTTCGCAGGGTACCGCCGCTTGCACCGAGCCTTTTCCTCTCGCCGAGGGCCGGTTCGTCACCTTGTACAGGTCCCATCCTCTGGCGGGCGGGCACAGTAAGGCCCGCCGCGCGCTCATCGTCATCCACGGAGCGGGGCGGAATGCGGATGACTATTTTGCCTCCGGCATGGCGGGCGCGTTCCTGGCCAATGCTTTGGATGAGACTGTTGTTCTTGCCCCGCGGTTTGCCGGCGCGGGCGCCGCCGACTGCGCGGATGCTCTCGCCCCGGCCGAACTGGGGTTTGCCTGTGTAGGAGACGATTGGCGTGGCGGCGGCCCGGGCGCGGGAGCCCCCGGCATCACCAGCTATGACGTGGTGGACGAACTGATCCGCCGTCTGGCCGACAAACGCAAGTTTCCGCTCCTGCGCCATATTGTGCTGCTCGGTCATTCGGCTGGCGGGCAATTCATCAGCCGTTACGCTGCCGCGGCAAAGGCGGAGCCGCCTGGTGTGGCCATCCGGTACATGATTGCCAACCCTTCCAGCTATCTCTATCTGGATGTTTCGCGCCCTGGCCCCACGGCAGGCTGTCCAGCGTTCAATCAGTGGAAGTACGGCTTGGAAAATCGCACAGGCTATGCCGCCGCCGTTCCGGACGAAGCCTTGGTTCGCAATCTCGTTCGGCGGGACGTTGTATACCTCCTCGGCGAATATGACGTTACGCCCCAGTTCGGTTTTGACTCCTCCTGTGGCGCGATGGCGCAAGGTCCTAACCGTCTCCAGAGAGGCCTGGACTACTTCAACTACATCACTACCCGCTACGGAGCCCGTCACCGGCTCGTTCGCATTCCCAGTTGCGGCCACAATGGCCGGTGTATGCTCGTCGCCAATGAGGCGCGCCAGGCTCTGTTTCCCTAACGCGCGGCGCGTTCCAAGGCGTCCAGCGTCACGGCCGCCGTTCGGTCCCAGGTGAATCCGGCAGCTTGCTTGCGTGCTCGGCCCGCATACATGGCCCGAAGCGAAGCGCTTGCCGCCAATTGTTCCATTGCCGCTGTCAGCGCTTCCGTCTCTGCCGGCGGGAACAGCAGGGCGGCGCCGCCCGCTATGTCTTTCATGGGCCGTATGTCGCTTGTGATCAGCGGAACACCCGCCGCCATCGCCTCGGCTACGGGCATGCCGAAGCCTTCAAAGGTGGAAGGGAAAACCGCCATCCGCGCGCGGGCGTAAAGGTCCAAAATCTCCGCCCGGCTCACCCATCCGGTCCGCGTGACATATGCTCCCAGCGAATGATGGTCAATGCGCCGTTGCACCGCTTCGCCGTGAAAGCCCGGCATCCCGGCCAGCACCAGTCGGTACTCCGGCCTTCGCGGCCGGAAGGCGGCAAAGGCATCCACCAGCCGTTCGATGTTTTTATGTGGGTGCAGTGTGGAAACGCACAGTATCATGGCTTCCTCTGCCTTGCGGTTGATCGAGAACAGTTCCGGCTCTACTCCCGGTTCCGCCACATGAATCCGGTCTGCTGGCGTTCCATAGACGGCGTGTATGTCTTCGCGGGTCGCTTCGGAAACGGCTACCAGCCGCCTCGATCCGCGAATGGCTGCCCAGACCAGAAAACGCCACGCCAGCAGATCGGACTGTTTGAAGTATTCCGGATGCCGGTGGTGTTGCAAGTCGTGAATAATCGTTACATTGGGGACGCCCACAAAGTGCGGAGCCGTGAACCCTGGGTTGAACATTACGTCCAATTTGGCGCGCCGGGCATCCCGGATCAGAAGCGATTGTTCGTAAAGAATTCGCCGGGGCCGGGACGTCGCCGCCACTCCCGTTTCCACGGCGGTAAACAGCGGAGACTTCGGAACAATATCCGCCGCCGTCTCGCGATTCAGGAACACAACGTAGGAATGGCCGCGTGGCTTCTTGGCCAGGGCCATCAGCAAGCTGCGCAGGTAGACCTCGGTCCCGCCCACGCCGCCGGGGATCATGTATAGCCCATTGATGCCAATGCGCAGCGGCGCCATCAGTTTATTGCGCTGCCTTCTTGGCCGCTGCTGCCGCCCGCTGCCGGGCCGCCTTGGCGTTTTCCAACCCCTGCTTGGCCGCTGGTTCCGCCGGGTCGGCCGCCACGGCCTTTTCAAACTCGGCCACGGCGGCGTCCCACTCGTTGCGCGCCAGGTGGATGTTGCCCCGGTACATGAAAATGGTGGGGAACCGCGGATCGATCTTCTCGCCCTGGGCTAGAGCCTCCAGCGCCCGGTCGTAGTCGCCTTGCTTGGCGCGCACCATGCCCATCATGGCCCAGGCATGGGCGCTATTCTCCAGCAGGATAGCCTTCTCCAGATGAGTCAATGCCTCGCCCGGCTTCCCGGCGCAATCGTCGGCCAGGGCCCAGTCCACATAAAGTTCATAAGCAGGCGTGGTGATCAGTTTGGCTGCCTCCGCATATTCTTTGGAAGCATCGGCGCATTGCCCGTTCTGGTAGTAAGCATAGGCAAGTTGGAAACGAGGGCGGTATTTCTTCGGAGACTGCGCCACCGTATCTTTCCACAAGTTCACCGGGCTCGCCCACACCTGGTTTCTCTGCCATGTCAGGAAGGCAAGCGCCACGCAGATAGCGCCGGTCAGCGCGGTAAGCGCGGTTTGTGTAACCTGCCGGTGACGTAAGAAATCCACCATGCAGAGCGTCAGAGCGAAAATCGGCAGGTACATGCGGCGCTCCACCAGCACGTCGCGGATCGGCACTATGGAAGACGTGGGGGCCAATAGCGTAAGGAACAGCAGAAATCCGAACGCCGCCAGCGGAAACCTCCGCCGGTTCCACCATGCGGCCCCGGTCAAACCAAGCAGAATCAGCAGGCAAAGCCAAGATAGGTGTTCGCCCAGGCCGTGCGATATCGCAACGTCGTAGTCCAAATTCTGCCCTACCGGTAGGAAGTAGAGTCGCAGATAGCTAACGATAGACCGGAACTGCGTGAACAGATAGTCGAGCGGAGTCAGATCTTTCATTCCGAAGCCGGCTGATGTGGATCGCCCCAATACGAATTTGAAAATGACGAACACGCCCAGCGCCGCACCCGCGAAAATCGGAGCATAGATCCGCCAGTTCTTCCGAATGCCTTCCAGCGTGAAACCGGGATTGAAAAAGTAGTCCGTCAACAACAGCACGGCGGGCAATACGGCAGCGTGCTCTTTTGAGGTGACGGCGAGCAGAAAGAAGAACAGCACCAGCGCCGCTTCCGGAAACCGGATCGCCTGGTCTTTCCGATAGAGAAACGCGGCCCACGCAATCAGGAAAAAGAGTCCGCTCACCACTTCCGAACGGCTGGCGACGTAGGAAACCGATTCCGTCTGCAAAGGATGCAGCAGAAACACGCCTGCCAGCAGAGCCGCATACACATTGCGCGTCGAGGCGGGAAGGGAAACGATATCCAGCAACTTCTTCCCGATCAGCCAAACGAAATAGCCGGATGCCGCATGCAGCAACAGGTTGACCAGATGGAAATAGAACGGGTCCAACCCGAATAATTGATAGTTCAGCCAATAAGTCACCTGTAGCGTCGGGCGTACCCCGGCCATCCATTCCCTCAGCGGCCTTTCCGCAAAGTTCGGTACCAGGAACGGCAGGTAGACGTCGTCAAACAGAAATGGCCCGCCTAGCGCCGCCTGGTAGATCTCCAGAAGGACGAATGCCAGGACGACGAGAGCGGCGATCATCGGCCACCGTGCGGAGGCCTCCGGCGCTGAGGACGGCGTGAACTTATTTACGGTCGGTGGATTCGAGCTTTTCATGCAGTGCGTTGAGTTTGTATTCGAGGATGCCGACCTTTTGCGTTAAAGCGATATTGGAATCTTTCAGGTCGGAGATAATCACGGAAAATCGAAAAAAGACCATCAGGAGCAACGCCAGGAGAAGGAGCAAAAGGCAGAGCGCCGGATTTTCGATTCCCATCAGATGCCCTAGTCGATACAGCGTCCAGGGCGATTGCGATAAACCCAGCATCGCGACAGCGGCGCCCAGCCAACTTACCGAATATTCCACCCGTATGTGCGCGCGCCGGATATTGAAAAGCACCACCACAATCAGCAGTATGCTCAGTCCGGCGGTGATGGAAAGTAGGCGATCCATGCGGCGTTCCCCGGTCTACGGCCGGCGTTTGCTCCCTTGGTACTTCAGAATATTCACCAACACGCCAAGAAGTACATGCAGTACATAGTAGAAGGAGCGGACCGCCGTGATCGTGGATTCGCCCGCCATGCGCGGCCGCATTTTCACCGGTACTTCTTCAAAGCGGAACGTTAAACGCTGCAGGACCACCAGAGCCTCAATCTCCGGATACTCCAGCGGAAAGCTGCGCGCAAACACCTCCAGGGCCTGCCGGTTCACCCCAACGAAGCCGGAGGTCGGGTCGTGGACCTTCTTGCCGAGAATCAGGCCCAGAAACCAGCGGAAAAAAACGATGCCCACGCCGCGCGCGAACGACGTGTGTTCTCCCTCGCCGTCCACATACCGGGATCCGATCACCATCTGCGCGCCCGATGTCTGCAGCGCGCCCAGAATGCGGCCTACATACGCCGGATCATGTTGCCCGTCGCCGTCTAGCCGGATGACGTATTGGAACCCCAGGTCGAACGCCAACCGGTAGCCCGCCTGTACGCATCCGCCCAGTCCCAAGTGATAGGGAACCGTAATTACATCCGCTCCGGCCTTCTGCGCCACAGACCGGGTGCCATCCGCCGACCCATCATCCACCACCAGCACCGGCAGGTCCGGGTGGTAGGCGTGCAATTCGCGGATCACTTCACCCACCGCTCCTTCTTCATTGAAGGCCGGGATCAGAATCATCAGCGGAGCTTTGCCGCGCGCCTGGATCACAGCTCGGCCACCTGTTGGAGCGAGATGGCAAACCGGTCCAACGCCGCGTTAAAAGCGCCAGCGGAGATCCGCGCTGTTCGCCGGATTCGTCGCCGTTCACCCCACGCCCGCGGCAGTCGCGCAATGGCGGAGCCGTGGGCGTGCAGGACACAGGCGACCAGGGACCAGGCGCTCTCGCCGCCGCTCCGGAACTGCGCTGCCGCTCCTGTTCCCCGCCGCATCGCCAGTAAGTGATGTACATAGCGGATCGGCGTAGCCAGCAGCGCCGTACACAATCGCGCCAGAGGGAAATTTTTCACGATCAGCAGCAGGCGGTTCCGCTCCACAAAGTAGGCTTTCAGCCGGGAGGCCCGCCCCGCGGAATGAGAATAGCGGTGGTGAACTACGGCATGGGGCGCGTACCAGCATGTCCAACCCGCCCAACGAGCCCGCAAGCCCAAGTCCGTATCTTCGCAATAGAGAAAGAAGGAGTCGTCAAACCCGCCCGTCTGCTCCAACATGGCGCTCCGGTATAGGCTTGCCGACCCGCTCGGGAGGAGAACCTCCTCCGCTAAGGCGAATTCCGAAGGAGTCTTTCCATGCCCGCGCTGCTTGCTGGTCCCATCGGCGGCAATCAACATCCCCGCCGAATCCAACTCGTCGGTTTCGCCTTGCAGCCGGACTTGCGCCGCCGCTGACCCGGCTTCCGGATGCCGTTCCAGCACCGACACGAGGGTCTCCAGCCAGTCCGGTTCCGCGGCCGCGTCGTCATTGATCACCCCGACATACTCCGCCGGCCTCGCCCGCCATGCCAGATTTACCGCCGCGCCAAAGCCAACATTGGCGCCGGGGTGCAGGACCGTAACCCGTTCTCGGGATAATTCCGGAGGCCAGCCGCCATCCACGCGCCGCTCGCCGCTGTTGTCAACAATTACAATTTGAAACGCGCGCATCGTCTGTTTTTGTAAGCTGCCGACGCATTCCCACAACGTATAGTCGGCGGAGAGAGTGGGAATAACGACGGTGACCCGTGACGGCTGCAAACCAGTATTGTACGCCGCTTGTGCTCGGTTCCGGGCGAGCTCCGTGAGATTCTTAACCTATGGCGTTGCAGGCGAGAGAATTCGCGTTTGATGTTTTGGATGAGGTCGAGCGGGGCGGGTTTGCCGATGACCTCCTGCACAGCCGTGCCCTCGACCCTCTGGAAGCCGGTCTGGCGAATGAACTTGTCTTTGGTGTGCTGCGCCGCCAGGCACAGTTGGACTACCTCGCCGGTTATTATGCGGGCCGTGACGTAAAGCTAGGCAATGATGTCCGCCTCGCCCTCCGCCTCGGTATCTACCAGCTTCGGTACCTGGACCGTATCCCGCCCCACGCCGCTGTTTCTACAAGCGTCGAACTCGTCAAGCGTTCCAGGAAAAGGGGAGCCGTCGGGTTTGTGAACGCGATCCTCCGGAAGGTGAACCGGGATCCGGTAGAATTCCCCAGCGACGCGTTGGCGCTGTCCATTCCGGAGTGGATGCTGGCCCGGTGGGAGGCGCGGTTCGGCCGCGCGGATGCCCACGCCGCCGCTAACTTCTTTCTTTCCAAGCCGGTGGCGTATTTCCGGGGGGAACGGCAAATGGACCTCGGGGCGCAGCAGATTGTTCCTCTGTTGGAACTGGCCCCCCACCACCGGTTCCTGGATGTATGCGCCGCGCCGGGGAACAAGGCCCTCCAGGCGGTGGAATATGGCGTGGAACCGGTGGCGTGCGACCGTACTCGTAAGCGGTTGGTTGCTATCCCTTTGAAAAATAAGGTTCAACTCGACGCGGCGCAGCCGCTGCCCTTTGGGCCGGTTTTTGACCGGATTCTGGTGGATGCGCCATGTTCCGGTACCGGAACGCTTGGGCGAAACCCCGAGATCAAGTGGCGCGTCAGTCCAGAGGAGTTCTCGCGGCAGGCGGAGAGGCAATTGCAAATTCTGCGCTCTGCGCTGGCGGCGCTCGCTCCCGGGGGGCGTCTGGTCTACTCCACTTGCTCTCTAGAACGTGAAGAAAATGAAGAAGTTGTCGACCACTTCCGTGATCGCGTGGCGTCACAGGGATACCGGCTCCCGGGCCGGGAGCCGGGGGACGGTTTTTTCCACGCCGTGTTAGCATGACAGATAGCGTCCCAATGATTGAAATCCTGCCCTCATTGCTATCGGCGGACTTCGCCCGGCTAGGAGCTCACATCGCGGAGGTCGAAAAAGCTGGCGCAAAAATGCTGCATTTTGACGTCATGGACGGTCATTTTGTGCCAAATTTGACCATTGGAACGCCTGTTTTGCAGTCGATTCGCAAGGTCACGAAGGCTCATATCGACGTTCACTTAATGATCCTTAACCCGGATTCTTATATTCCGGTGTTCGTTGAGGCTGGGGCGGACAGCGTTTCGGTGCACCAGGAAGTCTGCCCGCATCTGGACCGGACTCTGCGGCTGATCCAGTCCGAAGGGGCCCTGGCGGGAGTGGTATTGAACCCCTCCACGCCGGTTTCCACGCTGGATGATGTGCTGGATGTGGTGGATTTTGTCCTGGTCATGTCGGTAAACCCAGGGTTCGGGGGCCAAAAGTTCTTGCCGAACTCGTTGCGGAAGATTCGCCAACTCGCCGAACGGCGGGAACGGCTGGGTCTTCAGTTCAAGATTGAGGTGGACGGTGGAATCGGCGTTGCGAACGCAGCCGACGCCGTGCGGGCCGGCGCCGAATGGCTGGTGGCCGGAAACAGTGTTTTTGGCGCGCCCGACCCTGGCGCCGCCTTGGTGGCCTTGCGCGAGACCGCGCTACACGGCCTGCAACAAATCGCGTAAGGGAGCTGCTGTTTACATGATTGCGAAGAGCAAAATTGGCGTGTTGGCGCTGGCCGCGGCGGTCGGTATGACGTCGTTGACCGGGTGTTTCCGGAAGAAGAAGTATGAAAACCCGATCGGCAAAGACACACAGCAGCCGGATAAGGTCCTATTCGACAAAGCGGTGGCCGATATTGAGCGGGGCCGGTATGAAGTGGCCCGGCTCACGTTGAATACGCTTATCAATACCTACGACACCAGCGAATTTTTGGCGAAAGCCAAGCTCGCCATTGCCGACAGCTGGATGCGCGAAAGCGGTTCGCACGGGTTGGCGCAGGCCGAAGCGGAATACAAAGATTTCATCCTTTTCTATCCCACGATGGAAGAATCGGCCGAAGCGCAGGAAAAGATCTGCACGATCCATCTGCGACAGATGGAAAAGCCGGACCGCGACAACAAGCACGCCTACCGCGCCGAGGAAGAATGCCGGCAACTGCTGGTCCAGTTCCCGAACTCGAAGTTTGCGCCCCGCGTGCAGCAGATGCTCCGCAACATTCAGGAAGTGGAGGCGGAAGGCGAAATGCGCACGGCCCGCTTTTACTTCAGCAAAGGATCGAATCCGGCCGCCGCGAACCGGTTGCAGGGCATTGTGGACCAGTACCCGCTGTTTTCGGCCGCCGATGAGGCAATGTACATGCTCGGCGGCGCCTATGACAAGATGGGCGCGCGGTTTAAACCGCAGTCCGTCCGTTCCTACCAGCGCCTGGTGAAAGATTACCCGCTATCCTCGTTCGTAGATCCGGCGAAGAAGCGTCTGAAGGAACTGGAAGCCGATGTGCCCGAGGCCGATCCTGTGGCAGTGGCCCGGATGAAGTACGAGCAGGAGAACCGGACGAAGAACGGCGTCATGCACAACTTCTGGGGCGTATTCAAGAAATCCCCCGAGATGAGTATGGCGGCCAAGAGCGGCACCCCGGCGATGGCCAACTCACGTCCGACGATTCCGGTGAGCGTGCCGGTTCCGGCGGGCGTTCCGGGCGGGATCAACGACCTGGGCGGTACGGTTATCACGGGTGCGAGCGACCTGGACAACAAGCCGGACGCTCGCCAGAGCGTACAGAATCAGGCCAATGGCACGGCGGAACCCAAGCCCCAAGCGGCGACGGACAAGCCGGGCGAGACCACGCAGCAACAGCAACCGCTGCCGACCAATCGACAGAACGTAAAGGGTAAAAAGGTCAAAACGCCGAAGGCGCCCAAGAGCGACTCGAAATGAGCCGCATTCTGCTAGCGGACGATAGTCCGCATGCGCAGCGAATGGGCGAGCGCTTATTGCGGGATGAGGGCCACGAAGTGGTCACGATCACGGATGGCGATACCGTATTTGTCCGATTGCCGGATGTGGACCCGGATGTTTTGATTATTGATGCCAATCTGCCGTTGCGCAGCGGGTATGAGATCGCACGATTTGTGAAAAGCTCGTCTTTTTACCGCCATGCGGGCGTACTTCTGACGGGCAGCGTGGCGGAGCCTGTAGACGAACCGCGGGCAAGGGAATCCGGCGCGGACGGCATTATCCAGAAACCGTTTGAAGCCAAGGCGCTTTTGACCATGGTGACGCCGCTGGCGGGCAAAGCCATAGAATTGCGTGACCTGCGGCCGGCCGGACCGCCCCCTCCGCCGCCGGGAGAAGAACCACAATTCGTCAGCGGCGCCGTGAAGGCGGAACCAGAGCCCGAATTTGCCGCTGATCCGGAAGCAGAGCCGGCGAAAGCCGCGAAGCCGCAACTGGCTCCGCTGGGCGTGAAATCCATTGCGGAGTCCTCGCCGGACCCTGCTGTTCCTGCCGCACCCTCGCTATCAGAAGCAGAGCGGGTGCGCGCCGCCGTGACGTTGGCGCTGGACGCGGCGATGCCGCGCCTGATCGATGAGTTGACACAACAGGTCCTCCGCGCGTTGCATAGTAAATAGAACCATATGCCCGATAATAGCTTTGACATCGTCTCAAAAATCGAACTGCCCGAAGTGAGCAATGCCATTCAGCAGGCGTTGAAGGAGATCACCACCCGCTACGATTTGAAAGACTCCAAATCGTCGATTGAACTGAAAGAAAAAGAGAACAAGATTCTTCTTGCCTCCAATGACGATTTCAAGCTGAAAGCTGTCGTTGATATTCTGCAATCGAAGCTGGTGAAGCGGAACGTTCCGATCAAGGGGCTGACATTCGGAACGCTGATTCAGGGTTCCGGCGGAAGCGTGCGGCAGGAAGTAACGCTGCAGCAGGGAATTCCGATCGAGAAGGCGAAGGATATCGTCCGGGTCATCAAAGACAGCAAGAAGAAGGCGCAGGCCTCGATTCAGGGCGATCTGGTCCGGGTGTCCGCCAAAGACAGGGACGTGCTGCAGGAAATCATTGCGCTGCTGCGCGGAGAAGATTTCGGAATCGACATGCAGTTCACCAACTACCGGTCGAACTAAACGTGCCCCGCCGCATTGAAACCCACATGATTGCCGGACCAGCCGGCCGGTTGGAGGCACTGCTGGAAGAACCGGACGAGGGAGCGCCGCGCTTTGCGGCGCTGGTCTGCCATCCGCACCCCCAGCATGGCGGCACCATGCACAACAAGGTTGTCTACCGGCTGGCCCGAGGCTTGCGGAAGGCAGGGGCCGTGGTGCTGCGTTTCAACTATCGGGGCGTCAACCTGAGCGAGGGCAGTTACGACCATGGAGTGGGCGAAACCGAAGACGCGCGCCAGTGCCTGGAATGGCTACGGGAGCGCTATCCGCAACTACCAGCCATGATCGCCGGTTTTTCCTTCGGTTCCCGGATTGCGCTTCGGATCGGCGCGCAACGTCCCGATCTCAGAAAAGTGATTGCGGCCGGCTTTCCCACTGTCTACAAAGACCGCTCCTATCTGGAGCCGTGCCTCGTACCGCGAACTTTCATCCATTCCACGAACGACGAATTTGGCCCGATGGCGGATCTATCCGCGGTGGTCGCCGAGTTGAGCGGCCCGCCCGAGTTGGTGTTCATCCCTTCTCGAGACCACTTTTTCGTAGACGCCCTGGATGCCTTTGAACAGGCCGTTATCGAAGCGGCGCCGAAGCTCTAACGAAGCGCATAGGCAGCGGGCAGAACGGCGGCAACGAGGAGTACGGCCAACGCCAACCCGCGCGTCGTCCGGTCCTTGTTGTAGTAGAAAACGACCGCATCGAGTATTAACAGCAGCGCCATTGCGCCGGCGAGAGCGAGCAATAGGGGAGCATCCGCATCATATTTGCGTCCCATGGCCGGTACGGCTCTGGTTACCAGCCAACCTACTCCGATTAGTTCCAAGGTAAAGACAAACCAGAACCAACGCGCCAACTGCGGCATGAATACAGCCCCTCTACAGGTAGAGGCGGAATCCGGGAAGACATGCCATCAGGCGGCGCTGGAATTTTGCGGCTTGCGCAGAAAGACGTTGATCAAGATGCCCGCCGCCGCCAGTCCGGCCAGGGTGTAGAACATTTGGTCATAGCCGGCGCCGACTGCCCCCGCTTTTTTCTTTTCCTCCAGGATGGCGGCGATATAGCGGGGAATGGTGAATCCGGCCGCGCCCCAGGCCGTAAACAAGAGGCCATAGTTGGCGCCGATATTTCTTGCGCCATAGTATTCCGCGGCGAGTGACGGCATGAGCGCCAGATAGCCGCCGTAACAGAATCCGACAACGCAGATGCCGGCCAGAACGCGCCAGAAGTCCGTGGTTCCGGGAAGGAGCCCGGCGCAGGCGGCGGCGGAGATGGCGAACATGGTGTAGACAACCTTTTGCTTGCCCATTTTGTCCGATAGCGCGCCCCAGATCATGCGGCCCACTCCGTTGAACAGAGACATGACGCCCAATGCCACGCCGCCGGTCATGACGGCGGCGCTGCCGGCCAGTTCCTTTACCAGCGGAGCGGATTCGCCAATGGCAGTGAGCCCGATGGAGCTACCCAGGAAGTAGACGAGCCAGAGAACCCAGAACTGCCAGGTACGCAACATCTCGCCGGGGGTGTAGTCCGCGCGCACGCCGGAGGCAACGGGCGGCGTCCATCCTTCCGGCTTCCAACCGGCAGGGGGCACCTTGTAGAACTGCGCACAGCCGATGACAAAGACGAAGAAGATGGCGGAGAGGATAAGAAACGTACGGGGAATGGTGGCGGCATATTGCGCGGGATCCTTTCCCAGCAGCGTTTCGAGCAGCGGCGCGAAAACGAGAGAGCCGATGCCGAAGCCCATGACCGCGAGACCAACCACCAGCCCGCGTTTATCAGGAAACCACTTGACGCAGGTTGCGATGGGCGTTACGTAGGCGAAACCGACGCCCAGGCCGGCGACGACGCCATAGGCCAGGTTGAGCCCCATGGGCGTATCCCCAATAAACGCAGCGAGTAGGCAACCCGCTCCGAGGAGAGCTCCTCCCACGCTTCCGACAAGCCTGGGACCCTTCTTGTCCTGCCAGAAGCCGGCCAGAATCATGGCCAAGGTGAAAAAGAGAATCGACCAGCGGTAGGGCGCGATGGACTCGGTTTTACTCCATCCATAGTGCTGTTCGAGAGGCGCCCGGAAAACGGACCACGCATAGATAATTCCGAGGCAGACTTGCATCATGACCGCTGCGCCGGCCAGCGTCCAGCGGTTCGTTGTCGAAGGCATGTACCCGGCAATTGTATGCTAAATTCCCACGGACAGTTTTGAAAATCTAACCCAACAGAAATGGACTCGCGCCCCGCGCGCCCATTAGAATCTTCAGGAGACTCACTATGCGCGCTCTATACATCCGGAAGCCCCTTGAAGCCGAAATTGGTGAACTGGAGACGCCGCAGGTGCGTCCCGGCGAGGTCTTGCTGCGTGTCCGATTTGTCGGAATGTGCGGATCCGACCTAAGCAGCTACCGGGGCAAGAATCCGCTGGTGGGCTATCCGCGGATTCCAGGGCACGAGATTGCCGCAACGATCGAAGCCGTGGGAGAGGGCGTGCCGGAGAAATTCCAGCCGGGAGCGGCCGTGACGCTTTCCCCTTATACGAGTTGCGGACAGTGCGCCTCGTGCCGGCGGCAACGGCCGAACGCCTGCAAGAGCAACCAAACGCTAGGCGTGCAGCGAGACGGCGCATTGACCGAGTTCATCGCGGTTCCGTTTGAGAAGCTGATCATCGCCGATGGGTTGCAACTACGGGACTTGAGCCTGGTGGAACCATTGACGGTGGGTTATCACGCCGTGCGCCGCGGACGCGTGACGGCCACCGACACGGTGACGGTGTTGGGCTGCGGCGCTGTGGGACTTGGCGCGATTGCAGCCGCGGCATTTCATGGCGCGCGGGTGATCGCCGTGGACGTGGATGACCGGAAACTGGCGTTGGCGCAGCGGGCGGGCGCGCATTTTGCGGTGAACAGCAAGACGCAGAACGCGAATGAAAAAACGCTTTCCCTGACAGAGGGGGTGGGGCCGGATGTAGTAATCGAAGCCATCGGCACGCCGGAGACATTCCGGCAGGCGGTGGAACTGGTGGCCTTCACCGGCCGCGTTGTTTATATCGGCTATGCCAAGGACGAAGTTCGCTACGACAGCCGTTTGTTTGTGCAAAAGGAACTGGATGTTCTAGGTTCGCGCAACGCACTGCCGGAGGATTTCGAAGGCGTCATCCGGATGCTGAGCGAGACGAAGTTTCCCTTGGAGGAGATGGTATCCAAGGTAGTAACGCTGGATCAGGCTCCGCAGGCGTTGCAGGACTGGTATGGGGCTCCGGCGTCGATCAGCAAAATCCTGGTTGAGATCTAGCCAGTGGCGCGCCTTGTCACGCTGGACTGGCCTACCTATTCCGAGCCGGTCCGGCCCATAGTCACGGCGGACCATCTCCATGCTCGATTGTCGCGGACACGGGAAGCGATGCGGGCCTCGGCGCTTACGCACCTGGCGGTTTATGCCGACCGGGAGCATTTCGCCAACTTGGCTTGGCTTACCCATTTTGACCCCCGCTTTGAAGAAGCGTTGCTGCTCGTGGGCGCTGAGGGCGCGCCGCTGCTGTTGACCGGCAATGAGTGCATGGCCTATGCGCGTATCAGTCCCTTGTTGGAGAGCGGTTCGCTGCGGGTGGAGTGCTTCCAACCGTTTTCGTTGCCTGACCAGCCTCGCCCCAATGGCCGTTCGCTGGAGGAGATCCTGCGCGCCGAAGGCGTGACAGGGAGCAGCCGGATCGGGTGCGCCGGGTGGAAGGGGTACGACGATCCCGCGGCGTTGGATGTGCCTGCCTACCTGGCCGATGCGCTACGGCAGGAAGCAGCGGTGGTGAATGCCGCGCCGTTGCTGGCCGGACTGCGGGCGGCGGCGACGGCAGAGGAAATCGTCTACTTCGAGTACACGAACTGGCATGCCTCCGAAGCGATGCGGCGCATGTTGTTTTCGCTGCGGGAGGGGCTGACGGACCGGGATGTGATCGCCGCGGCGCGCTACGACGGATTGCCGCTCTCGTGCCACATGACGTGCAAGACCGGGCCGCGACGGGTAAGCTTGGCCAGCGCGAGCGGGGCAGAGGTGCGGCGCGGACAGCCATGGTCGGCCAACGTAGCGTATTGGGGAGCGAATATCTGCCGGGCGGGTTGGGTGGCGGAGACGGAAGCGGATTTACCGGAGGCGGCGCGAAGCTATTGTGTTTCCTTCGCGGGCCCTTATATGGATGCCGTCGCCGACTGGCTTCAAGCACTGCGGATTGGGGTTAGCGGCCACGAGTTGCATACGCGTTTGCATGGCCGGCTGCCGTTCGCGGACTTTGGTGTTTTTCTGAACGCGGGGCACCTGATCCATTTCGAAGAGTGGCTGGGTTCGCCCGTGTATGCGGGTTCTCGAGAGCGAGTCGCCTCGGGGATGGTTTTCCAGACCGACATTATTCCCTCGCATCCGGTGTATTTTTCAAGCCGGATGGAAGATGCGGCGGCGGTGGCCAGCGCGAAGCTGCGCGAGGAGTTGGCCGACGGCTATCCGGCGGCGTGGGAGAGGATGCAGGCCCGGCGCGCGTTTGCGCAGGAATCATTGGGTTTTTCGCTTGCGCCGGAGGTGCTGCCGCTGTCGAACACGTTCGGCCTGGTGGCTCCGTTTGTGCTGAATCCCCGGCGCGTCTTTGCGCTACCGTAGGGAGATGCTCTTTCGCCCTGTCGCCCTGGCCCTGGTTCTGGCCTCCCTGTGCGCCGCCGAGAACAAGAACGCGGACCGCAAGGATTGGATTTCACTCTTTAATGGGAAGAATCTGAAAGGGTGGACGCCGAAGATTACCGGGTACAAGCTGGGCGACAACTTCGCGAACACGTTTCGCGTGCGGGACGGGCTGTTGCAGGTTCGCTATGACGGCTACGACGAATTCCGGCAGCGGTTTGGACACCTGTTCTACAAGAATCCGTATTCGTACTATCTGATCGCGGTGGAATACCGGTTTGTGGGGGACCAGGCGGTGAAAGGGCCGGGTTGGGCGACGCGGAACAGCGGCATTATGGTCCACGGGCAGACGCCGGAGACGATGGGAAAAGACCAGGATTTTCCGATTTCGATTGAGGTGCAGTTGCTGGGCGGGTTAGGCAAGGGGCCGCGGACGACAGCGAATCTTTGCACGCCGGGCACGAACGTGGAGCGAGATGGGAAGCTGTTTACGCCGCACTGCCTGAACTCCCAATCGAAAACCTACGATGGAGAACAATGGGTGAGGGTGGAGGTCCGGGTGTTGGGCGGCGAGAAGATCGAGCACTTGATAGACGGGCAGGTGGTGCTCTCCTATGAGAAGCCGCAGATAGGCGGAGGAGCGGTTTCGAACTTCGATCCCGCCGTGAAGCAGGACGGGAAGTTGCTGACGGGCGGGTCAATTTCGTTGCAGAGCGAGAGCCACCCGGTGGATTTCCGGAAGGTGGAACTGCTGGACCTGGAGGGGTGCATGGACCCGAAAGGCAAGAATTTCAAAAGCTACTTTGTGAAGGCTGCCAACGAGCGCTGCCGGTTCTAGGCTTCATCGGCGGCCGCGCGCCACAGGAAGGCCCCGAGCAGCACGGCCAGAGCGGCGGAGCCGACGGCGGCGCTCCAGCCCCAGCGGGCGGCGATCCAGGGCAGGGATAAGGGCGCCAGGAATTGGGCGGCGCTGCCGACGCCGTTGGCAAAGCCGAAACCGGCTCCGGGACTATCGGCGGCCCGGGTAAGCAGCGCCCAACTATAGACGCCTTCACACGCGACGACCAGGCTATACGAGGCGGTGAGCAGGGCCAACACGGCCCACGGTTGGGCGGCGAAGGTAGAGGCCTGGAGAAGCGCGGCACTCAGCGCGAGTGCGGTGAATGCAGGCCAGGAGCGGCCGAGGCGGGGGGCGACCCTATCCGAAAGCCAGCCGCCGAGCGGCATCATGATGCCTCCCGCGATTTGGAGAACGGCAGCGAACAGAGCGCTTTGCTCTTCGCTGAAGCGGCGGACTTCCCGGAAGTAATAGAAGCTCCAGGTGTCGCCAAAGCTGTAGAAATAGCCGATGCAAAAACCCTGGAGGGCAAGGAGGACGAGCGGACGGCGGAGGACGAGGAATTCCGGTCTTCTCTCCGAGGCGTGTTCCGAGAGCCGGACGCGCCAGAGCCAGAGGAGGAAGAAAAGGAGCGTCAACACGGCGACGACGAGGAAACTGCCGCGCCAGCCCGCCCAAGCGCTGACCGAGACGACGAGCAGAGGGGCGAGCGCGGCGCCAAAGTTGCTGCCGCCAACGACGAGGCCCTGCACGCCGGCCATCTTTTCATTGGGGTAGGCAAGCGATGTGAGATTTCCGCAGGCAGGGTAAAGGACGGCCGAGGCCATTCCGAACAACAAGCGGAGGGCAAGGAACCCGGCAAGGGTGGCGATGGCAGCGTTGCCGCCCAGCAACGCGACCGTCAGCAGACCGCAGATGCCGAGGACACGAGCGGCGCCAAAGCGGTCCGCCAGCCAGCCGGAGGGCCACATCATGAGACCGTAGCCGAGCCAGAAGGCGGAGAAGATCTGGCCGAGTTCCGCTTCGGAGAAATGATATTGGCGTGCGATATCGGGTCCGGCGACGGCCATGGCCGTGCGGCCGATGTAGTTGATCGTGCTCGCGCCAACCATCAAGAACAACAGTTCTTTCCGACTCATGCGTTTGCAGTGTACCGCAGGGCCTTCCGGAGGGCGGGAAAAGTGCGTTAGCGTAGTGGCATGACGGCTCGCCGCGCGATTGTTTTGGCCCTTTGCCCGCTGGCTGCCCAGGAGCCGGGCGGGTTCTGGCGGCGAATCCTGGCCGGGAATAAGGCCGGGGATGACCGGATTGCGAATGGGCTGAAAGAGGCGCTACGAGTGGGGACCGAGCAGGCGGTCAACCTGACGGGGCGGCTGGACGGCTACTTTGCGAACGCCGTGATTAAAATCCTGCTGCCGGAGCCGATCCGGAAGATGGAACGGATGCTGCGCATTGCCGGATTTGGAAAGAAGCTGGACGAACTGGTGTTGGGGATGAACCGGGCGGCGGAGGCGGCGGCCCCGGCGGCACGGGATATTTTCGGGAACGCGATCCGGCAGATGACGATTGGCGACGCGCAAAAGCTGTTCACGGGCGGGGACACGGCGGCCACCGACTACTTTCGGGAGAAGACGACGCCGGAATTGACCGTGCTATTTCGCCCACCGGTGACGAAGGTGATGGGCGAGATTGGCGTGTCGCGGCAGTTTTCGCAGTTCTTTGCACAGATCCGCAAGTTGCCGCTGGTGAAGATGGAGCCGCTCGACATGGAAGGGTACGTGGTGGACCGGGCGTTGTACGGCTTGTTTTATGTGCTGGGGCAGGAAGAGTCGCGGATTCGCAAAGATCCGGCGGCGCGCGTGACGGCGATTCTGCGCGAAGTTTTCGGCCAGCGATAGGTGCGCGTGCGGTAGCATAGCTCCGTTATGCAACGCCGCACATTCGTCTCCGCGCTGGCCGCCGCTTCTCCGCTTCTGGCGCAGGAAGAGTATAAACAGGGGCCCGATTCGTTTCGCCAGGAAGGTGTTCCGAAGGGGACGATCACCGCCCACAAATGGACCAGCAAGATTTTTCCGGGGACGGTGCGCGACTACTGGATCTATGTGCCCGCGCAGTACAAGGCGGACACGCCGGCTCCGGTGATGATTTTCCAGGACGGCGGCGGAATGATCCGGGAGGACGGCAACGGGTTTAAAGTCCCGGTGGTGCTGGACAACCTGATTCACAAGCGGGACCTACCGCCGATGATCGTGATTTTCATCAACCCGGGCGTCTTGCCGGCGGCGAATGCAAATGCGCAGGGGCGCTACAACCGGAGCCTGGAGTACGACGGGTTGGGAGACCGGTATGCGCGGTTCTTGATTGAAGAGATTCTGCCGGAGGTGGGCAAGTCCTATAGCCTGTCGAAAGATCCGGACCACTACGGGCTGGCGGGATCATCGAGCGGCGGGATCGCGGCGTTTAACGCGGCTTGGAGCCGGCCGGACCAGTTCCGGCGCGTGCTGAGTTTCATTGGGAGCTTTGTGAACTTGCGGGGCGCGCAGATTCTGCCCAGTCTGATCCGGAAGTACGAGCCGAGACCGCTTCGGGTGTTTCTGCAGGACGGGTCGAACGACAACGACATCTACGGCGGGAGTTGGTGGATCGCGAATCAGGACATGGCGCGGTCGTTGGAATGGTCCGGGTATGAATCGAAGTTTGTGAAGGGGACGGAGGCGCATAACTCGAAGCATGGGGCGGCCATTCTGCCGGATGCGTTGCGGTGGCTGTGGAAGGACTTTCCGAAGCCCGTTTCGAGGCCGGTGAACACGAGCGACAAGCATTGGCTGCACACGGGATTGATTCCGGGGAAAGATTGGGAGTTGGTGGGTTCGGGGTACAGGTTTACGGAGGGTCCGGCGGTCGATAAGACGGGCCAAGTGTTTTTTACCGATATACCGAACAATCGGATTCATAAGATTGGGTTGGACGGGAAAGTTTCCGTATTTCGGGAAAATAGCGGCGGGACGAATGGGCTGATGTTCGGGGCGGATGGACGGTTGTACGGCTGTCAGAACGGGAAGAAGCAGATTGTGGCGTGGGGGATGGACGGCTCCGAGACGGTGTTGGCGCGGGATGTGGAATCGAACGATCTGTGTTTGAACGCCAAGGGAGAGATTTGGTTTACGGATCCGAAGAACAAGCGGGTCTGGTTCCTGGATACGAAAGGGAACAAGAAAGTGGTCCATGAGGGATTGGAATTTCCCAATGGAGTCTTGCTATCGACGGATCAGACGCTGCTGATGGTGAACGATTCGCGGGGCCGGTGGGTGTGGTCGTTTTCAGTAAATGAAGACGGATCGTTGGCGAACGGCCAGGCGTATCATCGTTTGGAATCGCCTGACGAAAATGCGGCGACGAGCGCGGACGGCATGACAGTCGATACCGATGGGCATCTCTACGTGACGACACGCATTGGACTGCAGATTTGCGATCAACCGGGGCGTGTGGTGGCCATTCTGGACAAACCGCATGGCGGAGCGCTGTCGAACGTCGTATTTGGCGGCCCGGAATTGTCGACGCTTTATGTGACGGCGGGGGACCGGGTGTATAAACGGGAGATCCGGCGGAAGGGCGTCTATTCCTGGGCGCCGACGAAGCCGCCCATGCCGAGACTGTAACGTAAGTTTATGTTGATATTGCTGTTGGCGTTGTTGGCGGCGGGCGGGTTGCTGCCGGGACAGACCGCGTCTTCGACCGGGAGTTTGCAGGGGACGGTACGCGACCGAAGCGGCGCCGCGGCGCCGGGCGTTCTTGTCGTAGTTCGGAACACGGATACGGCGACGGAGCGGCGTACGGCGACGAACGACGGCGGGCTCTATACCTTTCGCGGGCTACTGCCGGGCTCCTATGTGCTGTCCGCTAGTGCGCCGGGCTTTGCGGGGGTGCAGACCGCAGCTTTCGGCGTATCCGTTGGGCAGGTGTTACAGCGGGATTTGGAACTGGCTCCGGCAGGACTGGTGGAGCGGCTGGAGGTGAACGAAACGCCGGAGGCGGTCGACCTGACCTCATCGAGCGCGAGCGTCGCGATGGGGAACGAACGCATTGAAGAGGCCCCGGCGCGGAGCAGGAACTATTTGAACTTTGTCCTGGCAGCTCCGGCAGTGGCTCCGTCGGCGGGAACCAGTTCCCAACGGACGATGACGGGGACGCGGACAGCGCTGGGCGACAGCGGGTTTACTTCGGGCGGGTTACGTCCGCGGAACAACGCCATTCTGATTGACGGAATGGATAACCGGGACGAGGCAACAGGCGGGAACCGGGTGGCCGTTGGGTTAGAGATGGTGCAGGAGTTTCGGGTGGCAACGGCGTCGTTTGGCGCGGAATTGGGCGGGGCGGCAGGCGGCCTGTTGAACATGGTGACGCGCTCCGGCGTGAACCTTTGGCATGGGGACGCGACGTTCTTTGGACAGAATGAGATTACGAATGCTCAACGGAGCGAGGTGGGCAGCACAACACGTCCACGCTTCCGGAGATATCAGCCGGGGGTGTCGGCGCTGGGGCCGCTGCGGGAGAACCGGACGTTTGTTGCGGGGGCGGTAGAGCATGAACGGGAGTCGGCCGAAGAGTGGTCCAATGTGGCGGAAGAGGTGGCGGCGCAGGTGCCGGGAGCGTACCGGGGTTTGTACCCGACGAGCACCCGGGGTACGGAACTTTCGTTGAAATTGAATCATCACCAGGGCGAGCGGGATACGTTTGCAGCTCGCTATGCGTTCTCGCATGGGCGGACGGTGGGCGAGGTGCAGGGTCCGGAGAACTTTGCGGACCGCTCGGCGCAGGGCAACAGCCGGACGACGGACCATTCGTTGGTGGGAAACTGGCTGCGAGTGATCACGCCGTCCCTGGTGAACGATGTCCGCGTGCAGGCGGCGGAGCGGATATCGGAATTGACTCCGAATGGGACGGGACCGCTGGTGGAGATTCCAGGAGTACTTTCGATGGGCGTTTATCCGCGTTTTGATTCGGCGCGGACGGAGCGGCATTATCAAATAATCGAAAGCTTTAGCGCGTCTTTCGGGCGGCACCGGATTAGTGTGGGCGGCGATGCGCATTGGGTTCGTTTGCGCGCCAATATGAAGCATCGCTACCATGGCCTCTTTGTGTTTCCGACGCTGGCCGATTGGCGGGCCGGGCGTCCGGACCTTTACATACAGGCCTTTGGCGACCCGGCTACCCGAATGACCACGGCTCCGTTGGGAGCATGGGTGCAGGACCGTTGGCAGGTGCATCCTCGGCTTCTGCTGGAGATTGGCGGGCGTTGGGACAGGCAGTGGATGCCGGACGGGATTTCGTCGAGCGGAAATAATGTGTCGCCGCGCGTCGGCGTCGCATGGCGGCCGAGCGGACGTAGGCCGTTTGTGGTCCGCGCGGGGTTCGGACTTTTCTATGACCGTTACCCGTTGGCGTGGCTGAACGATGCCTTGCAGAAAGACGGCCGGCAAGGGTTTGAACAGTATGGAGCGGGGCCGGACGCGTTGCTGGCGTGGAAGGGGCCTCGTGGCGTGCCGCTGGCTGGACTGGCGTCCTTGACCTATCGAACGGCGACTGAGTTTCCCGCGACCTATAGCCGGAAGTGGAGCGCGGGGTGGGAGTATGGCTTTGGCCGCGATACGTCGCTGAGCGTGGAAGCGAACGCGATCCGCGGATTTCATTTGCCTCGGACGCGGAAGTATGTGCTAGAGCAGACAGGGCGGTCCGATTACAAAGGCGTGGCGGTGACGCTGAACCGGCGTTTGACCAAAGAATTAGCCTACCTGGCGACGTATAACTGGGGCCAGACCTATGACGACGGGTCCGATTTCGACGAGCAGCCCAGTGATCCCCGAGAGGTTGGGAAAGACTGGGCACGCTCCCGGCAGCACCAGACGCACAGGGCGGCGATCAGCGCTCTTTTTGAGTTCCCCTGGTTGGTGGAACGGTTGACGATCGCGCCGATCTTTACAGTTGGGACAGGCAGGCCGGTGAATGCTTTGTTAACGACGGATCCGCTGCGCACGGGCGCTTATCCCATCACGGCGCGACCGCCGGGCGTCGGCAGAAATCCCGCGCTTGGGCCCGGGCCGACAAGCCTGGACCTGCGAGTGATGAAGACGTTTCCCTTGTGGGAGGAACGCGCGGTGCTCCAGTTTGGGGTGGAGAGTTTTAACCTGACCAATCACACGAACGCGGAACGCCTAAGCCCGTACGTGGGCATTACGAGCTATCGGGGAATTCTCGAAAGTCTTCCGGGGCGTCAAGTCCAGTTTCTGGTGCAGTTTGAGTACTAGCCTGCGACCGGCTCGCCCGCGACCAGAAGGCTCTCTGGTCAGTTCCGCTGCTCGTGGCAGAAGGTGCAATCGTTCGGCGCTTTTTTCTTCTGGTGGCACTCCATACAGGAACCCATATTCGTCGGCACCTCCTTCCAAAGGGCGTCGCGCTCGGCAACGGGACCATGACATTCCTGACAAGTGTTCTTCGCGTCGAGGTGGGCCTTGTGGGAGAAGAAAACAAAGCTGGGTATCTGGTACACCCGTTTCCACGGTACCGGACGATTCTGGGTGTTCCACTCTGTCAACTTTTGGATGTGAGGGGAATCTGTTTTGATGGACTTGTGGCAACCCATACACTTCGCCGCGGCGGGGATGCCCATGGTTTCGCCGGGATCCTTATTTTCGTGGCAGAACGTGCATTGGAGTTTCAGCGTTCCGACGTGATGTTTGTGGCTATAAGGAATAGGCTGCTGCGGCGGTTCCGGCGGGGCCTGCGCCAAGCCCAACCAGGCGGCCAGCAACAGACCCGTGACCCAAACCGCCGCTCGCATTAGAGTTGCCCCTTCTTTTTCTGCTCCATCATGTATTCCGAGGCGCGGACGGTCAGGGCCAGGATGGTAAGGGTCGGATTTTGCACGCCGCCGGAGACGAAGGACGAGCCGTCCAGAACAAACAGGTTTTTCACGTCGTGCGCCTGATTCCAGCCGTTCAACACCGATTTCTTAGGATCGGCGCCCATCCGGCACGTGCCGAGTTCATGAATGCTCTCGCCGGGGGGGACCATTTCCCAATGCTTGGCGAGCACCTCGAAACCCGCGCCTTCGCAGGCGGCGGCTCCTGTCTCCATGGCATCTTTCGCCATATTGAATTCGTTGTCGGTGTATTTCTGTTGGATATGTAGGCTGGGAATACCCCATGCATCTTTCAACGTAGGATGGATGCTCACCTTGTTCTCATAACGAGGAAGCCCTTCCCCCATGGTGGTCATGCTGAACGTTGATCCCTGCAACTCATCCATCATTTTCAGGAGGTCCGACCCGTAAGCGGGAAGGATTTCGGGACTGGGGGAGCCGCCGCTGCCGAAGTCGTAGGCATAACCGCGGATGAAATTCTTCTCTTTCCCCTTCAGATTCCGGAAACGAGGAATGTATCCTCCGCCGCCCATCAAAGTACGGCCGCCCTTTCCACCGCGCGCTTCCGGAACGACGGCGACCACTGTATTTTTCACGTAGAACTGATCGAACAGGTAGTGCCCCAGAACGCCGCTGGAGTTCGCCAAGCCGTTCGGGAAGAGGCGGGACCGGGAGTTTAACAGGAGCCGGGTGCTTTCCAACGTCGAGGCTCCGAGCATGAGCATTTTAACGGGAACGGAGTAGTCCCGCTTGTTGCGGCGGTCGACAAAGTGCACGGCGTTGACACGGCCGGTGCCATTGTCGATCCCGATCTCGCGCACGACGGCGTGGGGAACGATGGTTAGATTGCCGGTAGCCAAGGCGTCGGGCAATAGGAGATTTACCGAAGAAGCAAGTGTGC
Source organism: Bryobacteraceae bacterium (assembly GCA_035714175.1). Taxonomy (GTDB): domain Bacteria; phylum Acidobacteriota; class Terriglobia; order Bryobacterales; family Bryobacteraceae. Next base: position 29,755 of record DASTML010000130.1, read on the forward strand.
CGGTAGCGCGCCGGGGCTTGGTGGTAGGAACGCCTAGCTTAGCGGCGGACGCCTTAAATCTCTGGATGCTCAGCGAATCCCGCGACTCATCCGCCATAATCTTACCGTCTGGCATCTGCGGCCAGCCTTCATTGCGGCCGCTCACGCGAAACAGCGGTTCCACACGGTCATAGAAAGGCGCGAGATCTTCGAGGGTCACGGGCCAGTTTTCACCGAAGCCGTCGTGATCCTTCCCCTTGAATTCGAAGTTGCTAAGTCGCCAGGAGGCGCGACCCCACCGCAGTGTCTTGCCCCCCATCATCCGGATGCGGACCCAGTAGAAGGGATCCTCTTCGGGATAGCTGTAGGGATTTTTCTTCTCGTCGATCCAGACGTTGGCGTCGAACTCCGAGGCCTGCGTGATGTGGGGGAAACGGCCGGGTTCGCCAAAGCCGCGATAGGGCAAATCGTACACCGCCTTCATGGTGCGGTGACGCTGGAAGTCGATCATGGGCCCTGCTTCCAACATGAGGCACTTCACGCCCGCTTTGCAGAGGGTATAGGCGGCCATTCCGCCCGCGGCTCCGGAGCCGATGATTACGACATCGTAGTCTTGCGTCATGAAATTCGTCTCCTACTCGATTACGTCCCAATAGGTATTGACGCCTGTCGCGCGGCGGGAGCCGGCGGCGGCGTTTGCCCAAGCCTTGGAATTGGACGTGGCGCGAAGCACATCATTCTTCGCCTCGCGGAGGAAACGCGGAAGCAACTGACTGGGCGATGCCCAATTCCATGCGGCGCGAAGCGGCGCAAGAAGGCTGGCCGCTTCGGCGTCGGAAAGCGCGGCAAAGGCCTTGCCCTGTTGGCGGCGCGCATCGATGTCGAGCTGATCGAGCCCCTGGCTGTAGAGAACCTGGCGACCAGCGGGCGAAGCGGAGAGGAGAAAATCGAGAAACTGGGGAACTTCCGCCTGCTTAGCGGACGGGCGATTGTTGTGAGCCGGCATGAGCAGGTCACACAACCTTTCCAGAGACGCATACTGCTGGGCGGTGAAAAACGAATGCTCGGGAGTTGCCACGGCGTCGGCCGAGGTCAAGTCAATCTTAAAAACATCATCGGCCGCGGGCGTCGTCGAGGACGGGGCCGTTTGTGCCTGTAGCGCCGGAACGAGTGCCGGCGTCAAGGCCGACACACCGACCAGCGACTGAAAAACTGTACGCCGCTTCATCAAGTTCAAGCTATCACAATTGCCGAAAACTGCTCACTTTTGGGGCTTTTCGCGCTTTACATTCTTTGGAAGCGTCAATTGTACGTCGACGTCCTTCAATAGCGGATTGACCTTGACATCCATATAGGTGGTCATGGTGTAGTCACCGGAAGGCTGGGTGAATTTTTGCTGGATCGGATTGCCGTCGCTGGCCGGAATCCAAATTTCCACCAGCTTGAGATGTTCCTTCACGCTGGCCTGCTTGGGCCGGAGTTCGACGCGAGTGGCCTGCTTGCCGTCGATCGTTTCCGACCCGGCTATCACCATCTCATAACCTTTCGTAATCTCCTTTACGGGCGTGCCGAAGCCCAAAAGCATGAACTGGTCGATGAGCTTTCCGTATTGAGACAGATCGTATTCCTGTACGGTGTTGATCTTAGGCAGGAAAATCTCGTACTTTTTGCGGGAAAGCGACAAAGACCGGGCATCCGGCTTTTCGATCTCCATGCGTACTCGCATGTCACCGGGTTTCACCTTCTTAATCATGAAAGTTCCGGTTTCCGTGGTGGCATCCTTTATGACGGCGGTATAGCTGACCTTTTTGACGCGGGCGGTCAACGTGGAAAAATCATTGGCTGACTTATCCATTCGCGCCTGTACAGCGGCCAACGATTCTGCGGCCGGCGCAATGGCGGCCGAAAGCGCGACTACGGCGAGGGCTAGTCTCATCTCACTCCCTTGGATGTTTCCGCCGGGCAGGCGGTTACTTCACCAGTTTTGTGTAGGCCATGAAGCCAGTGATCTCATTCTCGGCGTCGGAAATGGGCGTCAACCGATACAACTGCAGCCGCTTGCCGTCGCGGCGTTCGAGCATCTGCGAAACCTTCTGAAACCGGTCCGCTTCGGGAATCGACTCCAACAGTTTGGGGTCGACATAAAAAAGCTCGACGCCCGGGGTTTCATTGGGCAGTAGAACGATGCTTTGGGCCTTAGGCTGGTCCCGGAAGATCTCACGAGGCGTGAGAAAAATAAAGGCCAGCACGCCGACCACAATCACGTCGTACTGCCACGAGGCGCGCGGAAAATCCCAAAAGATGACACGTTTGAGGAGACTGCTCACGATAAACCTAGTTTAGCGGACCGTAGCGGAGATCGCTCCGATACCCTCGATGCGTCCCCCCACGCGATCGCCCGCCTTAATACGGGCTCCCTTGGGACAACCGGTGGAGATGATATCGCCGGGATGGAGAGTCTGGTAGTCACTGTGGAACCGGACCAGTTCCAGCGGGCGCGTCTTCATATTACGGACAAAGTCACGGGAGAAGACATCGCCATTGCGTTCCGTGATGACTTCGAGATCATCGACGTTTTCGATTTCGTCCTTGGTAACAATGACGGGGCCGAAGCTGAAGAAGGTGTCGAAGCTCTTGGAGCGGGTGAGATAGCGGGGGTTTTTCGATAGAACGTCGAGCGCCGTCAAGTCGAGCGTGACCGTGTAGCCGAAAATGGCGTCGAGGGCGGCTGCCTGGTCCTTGAGATATTGCGATTTCTTGCCGATGATGACGGCAAGTTCGCCCTCGGCATCCACATCGTTGGTGATATGGGCGGGCGGCAGAATGATCTCTCCGCCGGGACGGACCATGCAGGACGCGGGTTTCATGAAGGAACCCGGTTCCTCCGGCTGTACGGCGTTGATATCCACGGCGTGCGAGTGATAGTTCAGGCCGATGCACCAGATTTTCGGAGGTACGGGGTAGGGAAGCTCCGGCTGCACGTTGGCAAATGGAATGGCGGGGAGGTCTTCGGCGGCCTGCAGCGGGGCGAGGTCGCCGGATTCGATGATGCCGAGGAGCGAGTCCGGGACGTTGGACCCGGTATATAGATTAACGGCAGGGACTGGGACTACGCCGGCCGAGGTGACGACGCCAGCGTGCGTCTGGCCGTGAAAGGTGTAGCGGATGAGTTTCATAGAGTCCTTGTAATGTCCACGAGGTCGCTGAGAATGCCGTAGGCAGTCTGTTCGACTCGCGGTTCGATAGAAATTGTGCCGAGCGTACCCATGAGGTCGGTGTGCAAGAGCAGCAGATTGGAGGTTCCCTGCACAGACGCAAGCGGATCGCTGGCGGGCAGCCGTTCAGGGCGAACCCGCATGTGGATTTTGCCTCCGGATGTGGATTCGGCGCGGCTGGTCAACACATAGCGTTCGCCGGCGGCAGCCGCTTCCCGGATCTGCCAGGGCTCCAGGGAGCCGATTCCTTCCCGGTGTACATCCTGCGGGCGAACTCCGGCATCCATCAGGACATTGGCGAGCGCCGCTGTTTTCACAGCTGAGTCCCATCCGTGGATATCGTAGTCCGGATCCGTTTCGGTAATTCCAAGAGCCTGGGCTTCGGCGATGCCTTCGGAGAGCGTGCTGCCGGCCTCCATGGCGCGCAAAACTACCTTTGTTGTGCTGTTTAACGCTCCGGAGAAACCAGTAATTTGAACGCCCGGAAGGCAGTTTTTCACCATATTGAAGACGGGGGCTCCGTCCATTACGGTCGATTCAAAACGAAATTCCACCTGGCGGGCGGAAGCTTCGGCGCGAAGCGCGCGGTAGTCGTGCGCCAGCGGACCTTTATTGGCTGTGACGACGTGCATGCCTCTCGCAAAGGCTTCCCGGATATGCGTGAGTGCGGGTTCACCGGTTTCCGGAGCGAGCGAGGAGAGTTCCACGAGCACTTCCGCTTGCGATTGGTCCAGGAACTCCGCAATGCCGACACTAGGCCCGAAGGCCAGCGACGGCCCGAAGGCGGAACCGTGCCGCGAGGTCTGAATGCCTGCAACCTGGAACGGAAATTGACGGCGATGTTCGTCCAGCAGACGCACAAACGCGCGAGCCACGCTGCCGTAACCGATCAGCGCGACTCGCACGGCGTGCGCTCCGAACGGTTAGAACTCGAGCTTTTCCAGCATCGCATTGAGTTCCGATTCTAACGCAGACTTCTTCGTGCGTTGTTCGGCGGCTTGATCCCGAAGCGTGATGATCTGCTGTTCGCGCGCAGCCAGATCCCGGGCGTAGCGTTGTACGACCTCCTGCTGTCCGCTGATGGCGTTCAGCGAGGCGATGTTTTGCCGGAGGCGGTCCTGGTCCGCAGAGAGCGATTGGATTCGCTGATCGGCCGCGCGGATGGCGCGATCCGTCTCGGCGATCAACCGCTTTTGAGCGGCGATACGCTCCAACTGCTGCTTACCCGCCGCCGGAAGTGCGCGATTGATGGCGATGGCAGTGATGGCGTCGGGCGTCATAGAGGAAACCGTCATGTACTCGTCGTGCACGAAGTCCTCTTTGAGGACAAACGTGTCGGTCGCGGACGGCTTCAGGGCGATGCTGAATCGCTGGTTCGACGCTGTGGTTTCCACAGGCTTCTGATTCAGAAGTTTGTATCCGGGCCGCAGCGGATGTTCAATGATCAGCGTCTTGGCGCGGTTATCCACGTTCTTGATTGTGAACGTGGTGGTTTCTTCCATGCCGGTTTTGGCTATCAGTGAACCGCGCACCGCCTTGAACTCCAGGTAGCGGCGACTGCCGGAGTCAATATTGGCGGTGATGCGTGTCCCGAGATCGATTCCGTAGCTGATGAGTCGTTTGTCGCCGGTCTTCACGGTTTCCACCAGGGCTTCGCCCGCGTAGGCATTGGAGTCGAAGACTGTGATGGGGCCGCCATCCAGCGTCTTGCCCGTTGTATTAGTCAACTCGGCCGCGGTACGCGGATTCTGGGTCGAGCGGTCCGAGTAGATAAGCAGCCTACGCGCGTCGAGCGGTTGTTGCAGGAACGGCAGCATGGCCGACTGGTTTCGCTTGACCGTAACGGGTTGAGAAAATGCATATTCGAAGAGTTCTCCCAGTTCCCGTCCTTCGGTCTGTACGGAAATGTTGCTGATGCCCCGGTTCGCTGTTACCTCCACGGCATCCGCTGTGAGCGGGACGCGGCCGCGGCCTCCCATGGCCGCCTTGGCCATCGGCGCCGGCGGGGGCGGGGGAGCCGCAGAGGGAGCTGAGGCGATACCCGCTGCGTAGAGGATGGGCTCAGCGGCCTGCTCTTCCGGCAGGTCGGCGAAAGGGCGCTCAATAAACTTCGGATCATAGAGGCGGCTTTGGAAAGAAATCGGTTTGCCGGAGACCAGAGAGAGCCCAATGTTGGTCCAGTCATCATTGGTTGTGTTGTCAATGATGGCCCAGCCTTCGAGGAGCGGTTGAGGGACGTTGGGGCGGAATATGAGACGGTAGGACGATTTCCAAATCGGCGTCGGAATCAAATAGGACGCTGCGACTTTGCGGCTCTTGGCGTCAGAGGAATCAATATAGACGCTGCGCTGCTCCCGGGTGCGGGCTCCGGCGAGCGCGCCCAGGTAATCGCGAAGTTGGCGTTGCAGTACTGGGTCGGCAAGTTTGAGTGCCGTGACCGAAGACAGATCGACGGTCTTCAGTTCATTCGCATCGGTGAGAACGACGAGGAGGTCTCGCTGGGGTTGTTGCTCCGTTGCGGGAACGGTGCGGCCGCTGACGATGGCTCCTTGGGGCTTTTGACCGGCGGAATCCATGTCGATGCGTGCTCCCTTGAACTGGTCCAGGAACTGGGCGAGCGGGATTTGCGATCCGACGGAGAAGGAATATTCGTTGAGGCGCTGGTCGAGCGGCGTGGAAGAGTCGTAACGCAGCCCGCTGACCTTGCCGCCGCCGGTTTCTTCGATCGTCAGCGATTTTAAGACATCATTCATTTCGGACGCTTTGAAATCCAGCCGGGCGGATTCGCCGCCGGTCAATTCGCCGCTCCGTTCAAAGTAGCCGACGCCGTGTTTGTAGAGTACGACTCGTTTGACGGGCAGTTCCGCGGCGATCAGGGAAGAGGCGGCCATAACGGCGGGTACAATCCTTTGGTTCATTGTGTCTCCTTGCACAGGGAATGCCGCGTCATCGGGATTCCTTTCAGAAGCGTCTGGCATTCTTTTCGGCTCCAGGGTCTGGATGCATGATGCCAATCGGCGAGCATGGGTTGCCATCTTCGATTGCCCAGCTCCATCTGTTAGTCTTGGTATACGTCCGGTTGTGCGTCAAGGGGGCCTGAAAAAGGTAAAGCGCCCAGCCTTTCGGGCCGATATATCGTAATAGGAGGGTGCTCGTTGCGTCTATTGAATTTGGCGGGAGTTTTGGCGGTGGCGTCGGTGCTATGGCCGGTGTGCGGTCAGGATGTGAACAGCGCAGGCGCCGCGATTCCCGTTTACGATGGACCGGCTATCCTCGGCAGAGGCGGCTCCAAGACGGGCATGCGCGGGAAAGAGCCAACGCCGATTCATTTGCAGGCGTCGATCAACGGCAGCTACGATTCGAGCATATTGGGCTATTCGGTTGACAATTCCGGGTCGCTGCATCCGGTTGCGACCCTCGGCGTGACCGCGTCGTTGAATGTAAATGGGCGGAAGGTCTGGCGACGTAGCTACCTCGGTATCGACTACGGCGGCAATTACAACCATTTCGCGAAAAATTCGTTCTACAACGGTACGAATCATCAGTTGAATTTGAGCGCCGGGACGCAATTTAATGCAAAATGGGCTCTGACTTCGGACGTCGGTGCGGGCACGTCGAATCGGTTCTTAGGTGGGCCTACATTCTTTACCAACAATGAGTTTGAATTTTTGAATGTGCCTACGTCGGAGTTGTTCGATTCGCGCAGCTATTTTCTAGGAACGACAACGAGCGCGATTTACTCGTTTAGCCGCCGGCAGTCCCTCCGTTTTGGAGGCACCGGTTCGACTGTGCGCCGGAAAGCGCGTGGTTTGGTGGACATGCAGTCTTATGGCGCCAATTCCGATTGGGTGTACCGAATCAACCGAAACGCCAGCATGGGCGTCAGCTACTCCTTCACCCACTACGACTTCACCAAGGTGTTCGGCGAAACCGACGTACATACAATCGGTTGGCACTATGGGCGGAAGTTTGGACGTTCGGTCGATTTTTCGGTTGGTCTGACCGGAGCCAAGCAGTCGACGGTAGGCGTTCGCACTTTTGCGTTGGATCCGGTATTGGCGGCTATTCTGGGCCGTTCCACAGGCCAGGAAGTGTTTGAAACCAACAACTTGATCTACGGCTATCAAGCTTCGATCGGACGGCGTATTCGCCGTTCCAACATTACCGCTTCGGCTCAACGCGGCATTGTGCCGGGGAACGGTTTCTTTCTCGCCTCCATCAACCATACCGCGGGCGTTTCGTTTAACTACACTGTGACCCGGGATCTTGCCCTGGCGGCCGTCTCCGGATACAGCCGGATGACGAGTCTCAGCTTCTCCTCCGGCGCGTTTAGCAGTTGGAACGCCGGCGCGGGCGCAACGTACAAGCTGACCGAGGATTTTGGCTTGAATGCACGGTATGATTGGCGAACCTTCGATTTGCAACAGACCAACTTCGGCCGCACGGGATACCGCGTCTCGATTGGCGTCACCTACTACCCGCAAAAGGGCATTGCCAGTATTTTCTAGCCGCCGATGTCCGTGTCGAACGACGTCTCAATACTGCTGGTCGAAGATGAACCTGCACTCCTGGGGCTTCTGCAGCGGCATCTGGAACGGATCGGCTATCGAGTGGAGGGTGCGCCAACCGCAGAGGCCGCCGAACTCCTTCTCTCTGGCGGCGCGTTTACGCCAGCCTTGCTAGTGGCGGACGAAACGCTGCCGGGACAAAGCGGAACGGAACTGGCAGCCCTATTGTTGCAACGGTATCCCGGTATGCTCTGTCTGCTTTGCAGCGGGTACCCGTTATCGACGGATCTATTGCCCATGCCATACCGGTCCCGGACTGCAATTTTACAGAAACCGTACCTGCCAGCCATGCTGGAAGAGGCAATCCGGCAGATCCTGCCCTCACGTTGAGCTAGTCAAAAAAAGCCCCGGCTACGAGAGCCGGGGCGTGAAATGGTAGATTCGAGGACAATTACGGCGCAACGCGCAGGTTGTTGGTGACGGAAAATACGCCGGAGACGCCGTTGGCCTGCATAAAGGCGATATTCCGCGCTCCATCATCCGCTACGGCCCCTTCCAGGGTTACGTTGCCATTCTTGACGATGATGCGAATAGAGGGGTTGGCTCCCATTGCATACCGGTTCAATGCAGGCTGGCCGTAGACGGCTCGAGCGACGGCAACCCGCAAGCGGTCATCAAACGGGGAAAGCGGCAAAACCTCTATCTGGTTGTCTACGTGAGCAACGCCTTCGATCTGTGATACACGTTTGGCAGCCTGTGATTTCAGCGTGGGGCGAATGACCTGCCCATAGAGGTGAACGGTATCGCCGTCAATCCGATAAGACAAGTTGTCAAAAATCGTGAGAAACGGCATTGTCAGCAACTCCTTGCGTATGGAGCCATTGACCCGGCTTTCAGTAGTGGGCGTCGACGGCACGGCCGCTTGGACCGGCAGCAGACTTGCTCCGGCTACCACCAGCGTCATGGCCGCCCTTTTCATTGTCTGTTTCATATCGCCTCCTGCTCTTAAGACGCAGGCATTGGCAACAGCGATTCCGAATGGAGGCGTGATTTACAAAACTTTGACAATCCACTTACCAAGACCTTACAAAGCGGCTGGAGCGGCGACTTCAGCGTACTCCGGAGGCAACGGCACTGGAATGGCGACGGGAGATTCCGGGGCTTTTGACTCCTCTGCCACTTCCGTGGCCTCCGCTAGCAGGTGGAGCGAGCGTGGCGTACTATCAACCGGGGAAGGCGAGACGATGTCATCGCCGGTGGAGGCTCCGAGTTCCTGAAGCCGACGTGCCGCTGGGATGACATTGGACTCAAACGAACCCACGGTCCGATTGAAGACTGCGGTGGTACGGCCAAGACTCTTCTGCATTTCCGTGAAGTTCTCTGCCAGGGTCCGTAGGCGGTTATAGAGAGACTTGCCGAGCTCTCGGATTTCCTTGGCGTTTGCGGAGACAAGTTCCTGTTTCCAACCCCAGGCCACTGCCCGGAGAAGCGCAATCAGCGTGGTAGGCGTGGCGAGAATGACGCGCCGCTCGACGCCAAACTCCAGGAGCGATGGGTCAAATTCCAAAGCAGCGCTGAAAAAGGCTTCGCCAGGCAGGAATGCAATTACGAATTCAGGACTTTGGGGGAACTGGTCCCAGTAGCCTTGGGCACTCAACTGTTCGACACGGGCGCGAACGTGGGCCGCATGTTCCCTACGTTTTGCAATCCGCGCCTCTTCATCGGCCAATTCCGTAGATGCCAGGTAGGCCGAAAGATCGACTTGTGAATCTACGACAATCTGTCGCCGGTTGGGAAGTTGCACGATGAGGTTCGGCCGGCCTATATTTTTATCCGCAGCGACGTCAGGTTCTACAAAGTCGCAGTGAGCAAGCATTCCGGCAAGTTCGACGACGCGGCGGAGTTGAATCTCGCCCCAGCGCCCGCGCGAGGCCGGTGACCGGAGAGTGCTTGCCAGATGCGCTGTCTCGGCCTGCAGACTCGCCTGCCCTTTCAGCATGCTTTCCACCTGCTGCTGCAAACTGAGGAACGTCGAAGTGCGTTCCCGCTCCAATTCCAGGATCCGGGCATCGACCCGGTCCAGAGACGTCTTCAGTGGCTCGATGAATTGTCCCAAAGACGAATGATCGACACGGGAGGACTCCTGTAGTTTCGCCAGTGCTTCCCCTGCGAGGTCGAGGAACGCCTTGTTGTGGCCGGCCATTGCTTCCGGATTGGCCGTTGGCGGCGTCTCCGTTACGCGGGCTTCCCATTGCTGGATGGTCTGAACCTTCTCCTCCAGGGACCGGCGCGATTCCTCCAGCCGTGTCGTGAGTTCGGAGACATTCACATAGAGCCGTGTCAGATCGTTTTGTTGCTCCGCAATCTTTTTTCCGCGAGCGTCGAGTTCGGCCTCAAACTTCGGCAACAGAGACAGCCGGGCCTCGGCTACCGTTCGTCGATCCGTCTCCTGCCGCAACTCGATTTCCAAGCGCTGCAAGGTCTCGGCGGCACTCTCGGCCCGCTGGCGCGCCTCCGTAAATTGTTGTTCTCTTCCGGCGAGCCTTTCCCGCAGCGCCGCTATTTCGGCGGCTGATTCGTTCCGGCCCTTTTCATACGCCACCTGTGCTCGCAACCGCATGGCAATGTACCCAGCGGCGCAACCGACCCAAAAGGCGGCAAACAGAATGAGAGCAAGCCCGAATTGTTCCATGTGTCTCCGATTGAACTGATTATGCAGAAGGTTATGGACAGGCAGAATCGGGATTTCCCAAGATTCCCCGTACCATTCCCACTGACGGCATTTCTAAGGTCCACCCTAGGGCAAGAGGGAGCCCAATCCGTGTGGACTCGCAGTACGGAAGGGGGCTCTCGGCGCGGCCTGCACTATTCTGGAAGGACTCCAATGAGTCTTCTCGATAGTTCCATGGACCAGACACAAGTACGGCGATTGTTGCGCCGGTTGGGCATTACCGACGAACAGTCGGGCGTGTGCCATGAAGAATGGGCCGATGCCGGGGGAGAAGAGGTGGAGGCGATCAGTCCAGCCGATGGTCACCTTTTGGGCGCGGTCCGGCTGGGGATGGAAGAAGACTATGACGATGCTGTGTATTTTGCGCAAAAGGTTTGGCCGCGTTGGCGTGATCTGCCGGCTCCGAAGAGAGGCGAAATCGTAAGAGCAATCGGCAACGAACTGCGCACCGCGAAACAGGACTTGGGCACGTTGGTTTCGCTGGAGTCCGGAAAGATTCTCGCCGAGGGGTTGGGCGAGGTGCAGGAGATGATCGATATTGCTGATTTTGCGGTCGGACTGTCCCGGCAACTTTATGGCTTGGCCATGCATAGCGAACGGCCCGGACATCGGATGTACGAGCAATGGCACCCGCTTGGTCTGATTGGTTGCATTACGGCTTTCAACTTCCCGGCGGCGGTTTGGAGTTGGAACGCCTTGCTTGCGGCCGTGTGCGGGGACTGTGTGGTTTGGAAGCCATCGGAAAGGACGCCGCTTGTCTCGGTCGCCGTGCACCGTATCGTGGACAGCGTATTAGAAAGATTTGGATTTCGCGGTGTTTTCACGCTTGTCAACGGAAAGGGGCGAGTGGTTGGCGAACGGATGTTGCAGGACCGGCGGTTGCCCCTTATTTCCGCCACGGGGTCGTGTGCGATGGGACGACGGGCCGCTGAGATTGTGGGAATGAGGCTCGGCCGCACGCTACTGGAGCTGGGGGGCAACAATGGCGTGATTGTGATGGATGATGCCGACCCGAAATTGGCAGTACGGGCGATTCTGTTCGGGGCCGTCGGAACGGCGGGCCAACGTTGCACAACGATCCGCCGCGTCTTTCTGCAGCGTTCCATTCGAGATGAGTTTACCGAGTATCTGATGAGGGCCTGGGCACAGATCCGTGTTGGCCATCCCCTGGACCCGAAGACGCTATGCGGGCCGCTGATTGATTCGCACGCGGTCCGGAAGATGCACGCCGGGTTAGCGGAGGCCCGGACGCAGGGCGGTGAGGTACTGGCCGGGGGCGAAGGCGTGGAACTGGATTACGAAGGGAAGCCGTTGTTGGGCGGCTGTTATGTGCGGCCCGCCTTAGTACGCGCCCACTATTCCATGCCGATCGTTCGTGAAGAGGTATTCGCGCCGATCCTGCATTTGATGGATTTCGACGATCTGGAAGAGGCCATTGCCCAGCACAATTCGGTGCCGCAAGGTTTGGCCAGCGCCTTATTTAGCAACAATTTGCAGGCTGCGGAGACATTCCTGAGCCATAGGGGCAGCGACTGTGGGATCGCGAACGTGAATATCGGAACGAGCGGCGCTGAAATAGGCGGCGCGTTTGGGGGGGAGAAGGACACAGGCGGCGGCAGGGAGTCGGGGTCCGATGCCTGGAAGGCGTATATGCGGCGACAGACGGTGACTATCAACTGGTCCAAAGAGATGCCGCTCGCACAGGGAATCGAATTTGACCTATGATCTAACCTTATGGCTGCGTTGCCCGCAAGGATGACGGACGGACCGGCCATCCTTACTCACCTAGCATGCTTAAATATGTGATTTGTGGCCCGCAGGGCTCCGGCAAAGGCACGCAGAGCGAACTGCTCTGCCGGGATTACGACTTGGTTCATATCTCGATTGGCGAGATATTCCGCTGGAACGTGAAGCATCATACGAAGCTGGCGGCGCGCATCAAGCGCATTACGGATGCCGGCATGTTGGTGCCGGACGAAATCGTGGAGCGGGTGGTCCGGGAGCGGCTCGATCAACATGATTGGAACTACGGCTTCGTGTTGGACGGTTTTCCGCGAACCAGAGCCCAAGCAGAGTATTTGTTTGAGAACTGGAATCTGGACAAGGTCATTTATCTGGAACTTTCGGATGAAGTGGTGTTTCAGCGCGTGATGTACCGGGCGCGAATGGGGCAGGGAAGCGGTTTCACTAAGCGTGCGGATGATAACCCGGACGCATTGATGATCCGGCTGCGGGAATATCATGAAAAGACGAAACCGCTATTGGATCTCTACCGCGACAAAGGAATGCTGATCACGGTGAACGCCAACCGCAGCATTTCCGAGATCTACGCCGACGTGCGCCGGCAACTTTTGTTGCCGGACCCGCCGAGCATAGATCCCGCTGCCGTCTAGCGCTGAAAGAGGGGGCCGCTGCGTACTTCCACTTTACGTGTTCCCCGTTCAGTCAAAATGATGAGGCCATCCCGCACCTGCACGCTCTGCACGCCCTGCCAGTTTGCGGGAACCGGGGCCAGGAATGCGACA